>NZ_JBLKDI010000018.1:0-125406 GCF_047530715.1 Enterobacter sp. 04-C-12-SI-ECC | reverse complement strand
CCCTTACCCCCCTTTCCCTCTTCCCCATAAAAACGTACTACTTACCTAGTACATACGGAAAATTGAGTTAGTGGGTTGCCAACCTGAACAGGCACCTTTAAGCCTGCTTTTGTCCGGGTACCTTTAAACCCGCAACAATCAGGAACGCGTTGGCGTTCCGGCCAGGGGAGGTTCGGCGGTATACCCCTGTAAAGCCCTGCCGTGATTTCTCACAAACAGGCGAAGCCGCATATTTGCTTCATGTCTTGCCCGGTTCTCCTTGCGGAAAGAAACGGGCTCGGCTTCAAACGATTCCTGATACACAGCTGCATAACGCTGAATTGCTTTTTGGCGTGCTGCTGGCGCCAGGCTCAGTAACTGCTGCTTGATCCATTCGGCATCCGCTTGGCAAAATGCGGACGGCAAAATGCTGTGTAAATCAGGTTCTGGTTTCATTGCTTCGCCGCTTAGATGGGAACGCTTTATTTTCAAAAGCCGAAACATTCCCCTCCTCTGAAATCACAACAAAGATCTCCCTACCGGCTCTTAAAGCTTTGCTTATGGCAATCTGCGTTACTCCTAGTGCTTCGCCAGCTCTTACCTGGCCGTGCTCTTTCACGTATTCCCCAAGAGTTATCTGGTTCATAATTCACCACCCGTTAAATACTACCAAAAGTACTAAAATTGATAGTACTATAGGTATGAGACATTTTCAAACTAAAGGTATTAAAATTACACCATGACAACTCAAAGACGCCTGACGACAGAACAGCTAAGAGATGCGGAACGCCTCAAGGCTTTGTATGAGTCGAAGAAGAAAGAATTGAGCATTACCCAGCAGCACATAGCTGAAGAAATGGGAATCACTCAAAGTGCTGTAGGGCATTATTTAAATGGAAGAAATGCCCTCAATGTGAGTTCTGCCATGATGTTTGCAAAAATACTTAATGTGCAGATCGGGGATTTCAGCCCCTCCCTGGCAAAAGAAGTTGGATTGATGCACTCCTATGCTGAGAATGTGAACTTCATAGGCGGCAACGAAAATAACACCTCTTACCCTGTCATAAGTTGGGTCAGCGCAGGATGCTGGACAGAAGCGCTAGAGCCTTATGCTATGAAGGATATAGACGAATGGATAAGTTCTGATGCGCACATCGAAGGAACGGGTTTCTGGCTAAGAGTAAGGGGTGATTCCATGACATCGCCTGTAGGGATCAGCATCCCTGAGGGGATGGCAATACTGGTGGACACTGGCAAATCTCCCATCAATGGGAGCCTTGTTGTTGCAAAGTTAGAAGATACAAACGAAGCAACGTTCAAAAAGTACATTGAGGATGGAGGGCAAAAGTTCCTGAAGCCGCTTAATCCAATGTACCCCCTCACACCTATCAATGGTAACTGCAAGATAATTGGAGTTGTTGTTGAGGCCAAATATCGCTTCATGTAATCAATAAAACCGGGGATAACCCGGTTTTTTTTCAAACTAAATCACCTTAAAATTCAATAACTAGTACTACTTGTTATGAATAGCACAATCAATTAGTATTGCAAATACTAGTACTTGGAGTACTATTAACTTATCGGCAAACAACGGAGCCAATAAGATGAATATAACCTCCCAACCAAACTCAGCAAGCCAGGAATTTGATATCCACGCCAAGCTCAAAGCATCCAATTCGCACTGGTCTTATTGTTATGCGGTGCAGCCTTGCGAGAAAGGATTTAATTACCAATCTAATACAACATTTGTTGGAGAGATGGAGTTCGCCGTTTACGAACGCATCGATAATTATTTTGTATTAGTTGATTTCTTCAAGTCATATGATGAGGCATGTGATGATGCTAAAAAAATCATTGATGACCATCCTGACATTAAGAAAATGTTCTCTGCTATTTAACTAACTAATTAAGTCAATTATTAATAATTAACACCTTTTTGGGTGGGGAAAAACTCACCCTGAGGAAATGAAAATGCAAAACGCTATCGCGATTAATCAGCCAATAAAAACTCCTCAAATGCTGTTCGGTTCAGACAATATTAACGACTTTGGTAACCGCGTTCAGAGCTGCCGGATGGAAGGTGATTCAATGCAACCGACCATCGAACCATGTGAGGTTGTGGCGTTCGTTGATTGCGGTGGCCGTGCGCTCACTCCTGGCATTTATGTTTATACGATGGATGTTTTCAGTCGCCCATGTCTGTTCATTAAGAGAATAGAGCCATTAGTTTGTGGTTCGTTGAAAATTATTTCTGACAACCATCATTACGAAACATTCACCCTCAACACCGATGAACTGAAAGATATCAAAATTCACGGTCGGGTAGTCGCTTCTTTGGCAGTGAGGCGCTTCGTATGACTTTCATCATTGATAAATCGGCATATAGAACAGCATGCCTTTATGCGGCCAGCGGTTACGAGGTAATCGCTCGTCTTTATCTTAAAAAAGCATATGGTCGTTAATTATGGGCGTTTTAAAAAGACAGGATATTCAGGAAGTGAATATCAAAGCGGAGAAGTTGTCAGGCTTGTCGCAAACATTATTTGAATATCACGACAAGTTAGACAGATTTCAACTCAAAACAATATGCGCTCTGGTTTATGACCTCGCCGCAGAGATTCATGGATGGACCGAAAAAGAAGAGGAAATAGTTATGAGTTTGGAGGAGGAACAGCGCAATGGATAAATTAATCGAGACATATCGCCGCCGAATTTTAAAAGCTGCGTTATTACGCCACCAGCGTAAAACAGGCAGTAACTGCCTTGTTATAAAGCTCAATAAAGGCGGCATTAACACAGTCGAGTTAACAGAGATTTTACTTGATGGATTATTACGAAAATTCGAAAGGCTTGCGATCAGTGAGTACGGGAATGTCGAAGGCGTAAAAGCTATCAAGGGAATTTACAGCAGCGCTGTTGATGTTAATGGCAGCGGTGAATTCCTCACAGATAGCGGAAAGGAATTAATCGACGAGCTCATTTCTGAGCTGGTTGAGTTCGTCAAAAAACAAAAAGTGGAGGCCAGGATCTGATGGCGCTGACAGCGATACGAATTCCTGAGTGGGTACACCTGCAGGCGGTCCATGTACTCCGCCAGTTCAGGGCCAGGAGGATTCATCCCTGCCGTATGCACGGCTCCGGAAACCTGAGCCTGAGGGTTAATCGCCGCTGGCGGCTGCTGTCCCGAGACGGCGGCCAGAACTGGGAAGTAATGAGCCATGAACGATACAGCAAAGTTAAGGACCGGAAATGAACGATAAACGCACCGTAAGCATGATTGACCAGGCATTACAGAAACACGATACGCCAGTTGGCCCGCTGTTCGTGGCAGTACGCCACGGGCGCATTAAAAAATGCTTCACTCGAGACACAGCGATCCGGTATCTGGCGTTCTTCATGACTTCAGAATCATTTGAACGCTCCGGATTCGAGCAGCGTCACCCGGATGTGCAGGCAGTCCATCCTCTTAAGCCAGAGCTGAATTGTTGGCAGCGTGGCGGCGTAACGACCGAGTATTTCATGGCACACCAGCGTTGTGTTCGCCGTCTGCGTCGCATCCTGGCGCGCAAGCGAGAAATGGAGAAATGGTGTGAGAAATGGGACGCGATGCATGACCGATTCGTTAAAGAGGTTGATGCACTGCAGGCCATCAAGCCGAAAGGAGTTCAGTGATGGTTAATTCAGCCTTTAATCCGGAGCCGACATCAACAGGCATCCGTTTTGGTAACCGCGTCATTGGTTATTCCGTCGCGGTTCGCCAGCTCGACAATGGCAACTATGACAAACGAATTCCGGATGGATTAGATCTGCTGGCTTGCATCATGGAAGCGATTGAAAGCGGCTGGTTTACCCCGGGCATCGAGAGCGAAATCATCATTTGGCGCTGGATGCTTGTTGCCGTCTTCATTACCGAGGAGCAGGCAAAGAACGGCACAGTTGAGGTTGCCAACGATTCTGGAGGGTTTGACACCGCAGTTATCTACTCCGGACAGCACGGTTCAATCAGTGTTTATCCTGCGCCAGAGCGGTTCGCACTCTCAAGCCATGTGGAAGGGTTAGCTATTGAGAAATACGGTCAGGAACTCGGCCAGCAGATGGCGCTGCGCATGTACCGGGACATGTTAGATACGGACGCTGAGAACGGGCTTCGACTCTCAAAAATGGGGCGGGAAGGTTTTAATCTCCTGCATGACAGCTTCATTGAACAGATTCAGAAAGAAGGTATGCCTGACATGCCTGTTATGCACTGAGGAGGACGAAAATGAACACTGTAACGATCAACAACAAACAGCTGCCGGCAGTCGAGTATCGCGGTCAGCGCGTTGTGACGCTGGCGATGATTGATGAAGTCCACCAGCGACCTGATGGAACTGCTGGACGTAATTTCCGAGAAAACAAGTCTCGACTTATTGAAGGAGAGGACTACTTCGAATTAGGTTCCGACGAAATTCGTCGACACCTCCCTGACGGTACTTTCTCCAAATTTGCAGCATCAGGAATTGTACTGGTCGAATCCGGTTATCTGATGTTGGTGAAATCCTTTACCGACGATCTGGCCTGGCAGGTTCAGCGCGAACTGGTTAACAGCTATTTCCGCACTCGCGCACCGCTGACGGAAATCGAGATGATCGCTGCAATGGCCGCCGACGCCGTTCGCCAGCAGAAGCGCCTTAATCATGTTGAAGAGCAGATCGAAACGGTCACAGAAGCTGTGGAGAACATCAAACGCGGGACCATGCGCGCCGGATATGTCGGTTACCGCCAGGTAGTAGCCAAAAGCGGAATGAGTGACGCCAAGTGCCGGAATTTGGTCAATGCCTACCGCATCCCGACAGACACGCACGAATTTATGACTCCAGACGGGTTGTTGTCACGTAGGGCTATCGTCGAACTGGAGCCGTTTATGACCGCATTTCGCCAGATGATGTCAGAAGCTGAACCGCGTGGCACCCGCTGGTATCACCCTAAAATGGGCCTGTTCCAGGCGATTGGGTGGGAGGGTTAAGAATGCACAAATTCTTCGTGGAGACAGACAACCTGAACACTATCAGCGATTGCCTGCAGCAACTTGTTAACGCAGAAGAAGCGCAGCTCAGTATTGAAGAGCAACTGGCGAGATCGAACAGCAGTAGTGACTGGAGTACATGGCGCAAAAAGGCAGAGAACGCTCTGCGGCTGATCAAAGGGAAGCGTCGCATCATCACAGCCCGTCTGGCAGTCCTGCGTCATGAGGAAAAAGAACGCAACATGGATCTGCACCAGCAGCACAACGACTTCCTGGTTCAGGCTCTGCGCGAAATTGTAACGCCCTCCTCTTTTGCGCGTTGCGTGCGTCTGGCTAAAGAGAAAATGGAGGAGATCCATGCAAACCAGTGCTGAAATCGTTCTTCTGGTGCCGAATGACTGGGTTAGCGAAAAGGTTCTGATTGTGGTTACCGGGCTAAAGCCCGGAACCATCACCCGCGCCAGAAAAGAATCCTGGATGCTGGGCCGCGAGTACCTGCACATTTCACCAGATGGTAATCCCAAGCCTTCGAGCGAATGCATGTACAACAGGAAAGCCGTTGATCAGTGGATCGAGGCGCAGAAAAAAAATCAACCAGGTGCGAAGACAGCATGAAAAGCAGTACACTCGTCCACGCTCCTGGACGTCAGGAGGGATCAATGGCTAATGCATCATACCCGACAGGCGTCGAAAACCACGGCGGTTCGCTCCGCATCTGGTTTCTGTATAAAGGTAAACGAGTCAGGGAAAACCTCGGTGTCCCTGACACTGCAAAAAATCGCAAGATAGCTGGTGAGCTGCGTTCTTCGGTTTGTTTTGCGATAAGGATGGGGAATTTTAACTATGCAGAAAAATTCCCAAACTCACCGAACCTTGCCCGGTTCGGTCAGGATAGAAAGGAAATTACTGTGCTGGAGCTTAC
The DNA here is from genome assembly GCF_047530715.1 of Enterobacter sp. 04-C-12-SI-ECC. Taxonomy (NCBI): domain Bacteria; kingdom Pseudomonadati; phylum Pseudomonadota; class Gammaproteobacteria; order Enterobacterales; family Enterobacteriaceae; genus Enterobacter; species Enterobacter sp. 04-C-12-SI-ECC. The sequence continues at coordinate 119,500 of NZ_JBLKDI010000018.1, read as the reverse complement.
CGAAAGATGGTCAGAGCTGAAGAGGATGGAGATCAGTTCTAATACCATGAGTAGGTACGAATCCATCATAAAAAACATGCTTCCGCGCATCGGCGAAAATAAAATGGTTTCTGCGGTTACCACTGAAGATTTGCTGTATGTCAGGAAGGAGTTGCTGACGGGCTTCCATGTAATGAAGAAGGATCACCGGACACAGGTAAAAGGCCGGAAGTCTTCCACGGTGAATAATTACATGATGCTGATGGCCGAGATCTTCCAGTTTGGAGCTGATAACGGCTACGCAAAGGAAAACCCGTTTAGCGGAATTAACCGTCTCAGGAAGGCAAAAGACGAACCAGATCCACTCACGACAGACGAGTTCATCAGGTTCATTCAGGCATGCGGCCACCAGCAGATGCGAAATCTCTGGACCGTCGCCGTTTATACCGGAATGAGGCATGGGGAATTATGTGGTCTTGCATGGGAAGACGTCGATCTCACCGCGGGAACCATTACGGTTAAGCGCAACCTTACCCAAACGTATGAGTTCACCCTGCCAAAAACCGAGGCAGGCACTGACAGGGTGATTTATCTCATACAACCAGCTATTGATGCCCTTAGGGATCAGGCCCAACTGACGCGCCTTGGCCGGCAGCATGAAGTTGAAGTGAATTTGCGTGAATATGGCCAGTCAGTCATACATCCATGCACTTTCGTTTTCAGCCCTCAATGCGTCAAGCGTGGGTCTCGCACAGGATATCACTACGCGGTTAATTCGATTAATAAAATTTGGGCTCCGATAATCAAGCGCGCCGGTATTCGTTACCGCAACGCTTATCAGTCACGGCATACCTATGCGTGCTGGTCATTATCAGCTGGTGCTAACCCGAATTTTATAGCAACTCAGATGGGGCATACCGATGCACAGATGGTTTACAAGGTGTATGGAAAGTGGATGTCAGAGAAGAGTGGAGAGCAGGTTGCTCTGCTCAACCAGGCGCTTTCACACACTGCCCCATCACTGCCCCAAAGCATGGTAATAGCGCAGTAGAAAACCTTAAATTCAAGTGGTTAGCATCGTTACTGCTACATTTGTATAACACGGGGCACGAAATGCTCTCGACCATAAAGTGTGCTTATGTTGTGATCGGGGTTCAATAAATCACTAAACAAGGTATACTCCGGAGTTGTTTATTGTACTAAACGCTCCCGTGAGAGGATGCTACAGCGCACCTATGACTCAATTCGCTTCTCCGGTTCTGCATACGTTGCTGGATACCGACGCGTATAAACTGCATATGCAGCAAGCCGTTTTCCACCATTACTATGACGTTCACGTCGCGGCGGAATTCCGCTGCCGTGGTGACGACTTGCTCGGTATCTACGCAGACTCCATTCGTGAACAGGTCGATGCGATGCAGCATCTGGCGCTCACCGATGACGAATATCAGTGGCTTTCTGGCCTGCCTTTCTTTAAAGCGGACTATCTGAACTGGCTGCGCGACTTCCGCTATAAGCCTGAACAGGTCACCGTGACCAACGAAAACGGCAAGCTGGATATTCGTCTTGAAGGTCCGTGGCGGGAAGTGATCATGTGGGAAGTGCCGCTTCTGGCCGTCATCAGCGAGCTGGCTCACCGCTACCGTTCGCCTGAAACGGGCGTCGAACAGGCGGTCGCCTCGCTGGAGAACAAACTTGAGGCATTCTCAACGCTGACCGAAGGGCTGGATATGTCCCGCTTCCGCCTGATGGATTTCGGCACCCGTCGCCGCTTCTCTCGCGAGGTTCAGCAGGCTATCGTTGAACGTCTGCAGCAGGAGTCGTGGTTCGTGGGTACCAGCAACTACGATTTGGCGCGTCGCCTCAACCTGACGCCAATGGGCACCCAGGCGCACGAGTGGTTCCAGGCGCATCAGCAAATTAGCCCGGACCTGGCTAACAGCCAGCGTGCGGCGCTGGCTGCGTGGCTTGAAGAGTACCCGAATCAACTCGGGATCGCCCTGACCGACTGTATTACGATGGATGCCTTCCTGCGCGACTTTGGTCCCGAGTTCGCTGAGCGTTACCAGGGGTTACGCCACGACTCAGGGGATCCGGTTGAATGGGGCGAAAAGGCGATTGCCCATTACCAAAAACTCGGCATTGACCCGATGAGCAAGGTGCTGGTCTTCTCCGATAATCTCGACCTGGCGAAAGCCGTCGAACTGTATCGTCATTTCAATGCCAGAATTAATCTGGGCTTCGGGATCGGTACCCGGTTGACCTGCGACATTCCTCAGGTAAAACCTCTGAATATCGTGATAAAGCTGGTGGAATGTAACGGCAAGCCGGTGGCAAAGCTCTCCGACAGCCCGGGTAAAACCATCTGCCATGACAAAGCGTTTGTTCGCGCATTGCGCAAAGCGTTCGATCTCCCTCAGATCAAAAAAGCCAGTTAAGCGCTTACGGGAGCCTTCAGGGCTCCCTTCTCTTATTTATTTCTCAATTCTTCTCTTTTGACTGCGAAATTTACTTGTCTGATAGCGGTTGGCAGGTAACATAGATATCCCCCCGTCTTGGGGTGGACAAGTGTTTATTTTTTCCGACTATTAACAGAGAGAATATTATGAGCGTTGTGCCTGTAGCCGACGTACTCCAGGGCCGTGTCGCCGTTGACCAGGAGGTCACCGTGCGCGGATGGGTGCGTACTCGCCGAGATTCTAAAGCTGGCATCTCCTTCCTTGCCGTCTATGACGGTTCCTGCTTTGATCCTGTACAGGCCGTCATTAATAATTCTCTGCCCAATTACAATGATGACGTTCTGCGCCTGACGACGGGTTGTTCCGTTATCGTCACCGGTGTGGTTGTGGCATCCCCGGGCCAGGGCCAGAGTTTCGAGATCCAGGCCTCTGCCATTGAAGTGACTGGCTGGGTTGAAGATCCGGACACCTACCCGATGGCGGCAAAACGTCACAGCATTGAATACCTGCGTGAAGTCGCACACCTGCGTCCGCGTACCAACCTGATTGGTGCGGTGGCTCGCGTGCGTCATACGCTGGCCCAGGCGCTGCATCGCTTCTTCGATGAGCAGGGTTATTTCTGGGTGTCTACTCCGCTGATCACCGCGTCCGATACGGAAGGCGCAGGCGAAATGTTCCGCGTCTCGACGCTGGACATGGAAAACCTGCCGCGCACGCCGGAAGGTAAAGTCGACTACGACAAAGACTTCTTTGGTAAAGAAGCCTTCCTGACGGTATCCGGCCAGCTCAACGGCGAAACCTACGCCTGTGCGCTGTCTAAGATCTATACCTTCGGCCCAACCTTCCGCGCCGAAAACTCCAACACCAGCCGCCACCTGGCGGAGTTCTGGATGCTGGAGCCGGAAGTGGCGTTTGCCGATCTGAATGACGTAGCAGGTCTCGCAGAAGCGATGCTAAAGTACGTCTTCAAAGCGGTGCTGGAAGAGCGTCCTGACGACATGAAGTTCTTCGCCGAACGCGTAGACAGCGATGCTGTAGCGCGTCTGGAGCGTTTCGTCTCTGCCGACTTTGCGCAGGTGGACTATACCGATGCGGTAGCGATCCTTGAGAAATGCGGTGAGAAGTTCGAGAACCCGGTTTACTGGGGCGTAGACCTGGCGTCTGAGCACGAACGCTATCTCGCCGAGAAACATTTCAAAGCGCCGGTTGTCGTTAAAAACTACCCGAAAGACATTAAGGCCTTCTATATGCGCCTTAACGAAGACGGGAAAACCGTGGCAGCGATGGACGTACTGGCGCCGGGCATCGGTGAAATCATTGGTGGTTCTCAGCGTGAAGAGCGTCTGGACGTGCTTGACGCGCGCATGGCAGAGATGGGGCTCAACCCTGCGGACTACAGCTGGTATCGCGACCTGCGCCGTTATGGCACCGTTCCGCACGCTGGGTTCGGTCTGGGCTTCGAGCGTCTGATCGCCTACGTTACCGGCGTTCAGAACGTGCGTGACGTAATTCCGTTCCCGCGTACACCACGCAACGCCAGCTTCTAAGCAACGCAACAGACAATGGCCAGCATTTGCTGGCCATTATTTTATTCTGCCCTGTCAGTTTTTGTCAGCGTAAAGTCAGCGTTTTTAAACCACTACCCCGTCACAACCGCTACCTGTTACGTTTTGTTTCCGCGAAATATCCAGCCACAAAAAATTAACCTCATTCTTATTGCGATTATTACATTCTGAAGTAATAGCACAAATTTCAACCAATTTTTCAGCCATCCAGAAGTCTTTATTGGGTCATAAGAAAAAACGAGTCGTTTAACATTCGTTTATAGGAATTGCCTTTATCCAAATTAAACATAAGGAATTCATATATATAGGAAACAAACCGATGCTTAATTCGCCAGGGGGTTCTGAAATTTGAGATGGTTCACAAAGTTCCCAAAAATACACATTTAGTTACACATATTTTCTTTCTGTAACTCAATCTTGAGAATTGTAGCACTTTCAGGCTAGCGAAACGCTTCGGTGAATGGAAAGATGCCTGTCAGATACATAAAGACACCAAACTCTCATCAATAGTTCCGGAAATATTTATTGACAGAATTTATTGACGGCAGTGGCGAGTGTCATAAAAAAACCAATGAGGGTAATAAATAATGATGAAGCGCAATATTCTGGCAGTGGTAATCCCTGCCCTGCTGGTAGCCGGTGCAGCTAACGCTGCAGAAATCTATAACAAGAACGGCAACAAACTGGACTTCTACGGTAAAGTTAACGCCGAGCACGATTTTGTGACCTCCGGCGATGACACTAACAATAACGACGCTACCTACGCGCAGATCGGTTTCAAAGGCGAAACTCAGATCAACGACCAGCTGACCGGTTACGGCCAGTGGGAATACCGCTTCATGGCTAACCAGGCTGAGAACACCGCTCAGGCTAACAAAAACCGTCTGGCCTTTGCTGGTCTGAAAGCGGGCGACGCTGGCAGCATCGACTACGGTCGTAACTACGGTATCGTATACGACGTTGAGTCATACACCGATATGGCGCCGTCCTTCTCCGGTATGACCTGGGGCGGTAACTACGTTGATAACTTTATGACCAGCCGCAGCACCGGCCTGCTGACCTACCGTAACAGCGATTTCTTCGGTCTGGTTGACGGTCTGAGCCTGGGCGTACAGTACCAGGGTAAAAATGACCGTGCTGACGTTAAAACCTCTAACGGTGACGGCGTAGGTTACTCCCTGGGTTACGACTTCGGCGAAGGCTTCGGTGCAATCGCATCTTACAGCAACGCTAACCGTACTCTGAACCAGAAAGCTGATGGCCAGGGTGATAAAGCTGAAGCATGGGGCGTGGGTCTGAAATACGACGCTAACAACCTCTACCTGGCAACTACCTATGCAGAAACCCGTAACACCACCCGTACCGGTTCTAGCGGTGATGCAGGTTTTGCTAACAAAACTCAGAACTTCGAAGTGGTTGCTCAGTACCAGTTCGACTTCGGCCTGCGTCCAGCAATCTCCTACGTGCAGACCAAAGGTAAAGACCTGGCTGCCGTCGGCGGCTTCAGCGGTGGCGATGCAGACCTGGCTAAATTCATCCAGGTTGGTACCACTTACTACTTCAACAAAAACTTCAACGTGTGGGCTGACTACTACATCAACCTGCTGGATAAAGACACCGACTACGCGAAAGCTGTTGGCGGTCTGAACGGCAACGACGATATGGCTGCTGTGGGTGTAACCTACCAGTTCTAATCAGAACACCACTTTGTTATATGCATAATGAACAGGGCTTCGGCCCTGTTTTTTTATGCCTGACAGAAAATAATGGCGACTTTTGAAAAGCCGCACGCTTTTCGTCGCAAACGGTTGGCATTTTGTAAATCTCCCGTTAACCTGATAGCGGATTTCACTTCTGTAATCACAATGGAACTTCGTCATGTTTGAGAACATTACCGCCGCTCCTGCCGACCCTATTCTGGGCCTGGCCGATCTGTTTCGTGCCGACGACCGCCCTGGCAAAATCAACCTGGGTATTGGTGTATATAAAGATGAAACCGGCAAAACTCCGGTACTGACCAGCGTTAAGAAAGCTGAGCAGTATCTGCTGGAAAATGAAACCACCAAAAACTACCTCGGTATTGATGGTATCCCTGAATTTGGTCGCTGCACCCAGGAGCTGCTGTTCGGTAAAGGCAGCGCAATTGTGAGTGACAAACGTGCCCGCACGGCACAGACCCCTGGCGGTACCGGCGCGCTGCGCGTGGCGGCGGATTTCCTTGCTAAAAACACCTCTGTTAAGCGCGTCTGGGTGAGCAACCCAAGCTGGCCGAACCACAAGAGCGTCTTTAACTCTGCAGGTCTGGAAGTGCGCGAATATGCTTACTACGACGCGGCAAACCACGCTCTCGACTTTGACGGCCTGCTCTCAAGCCTGAGCGAAGCGCAGGCGGGTGACGTGGTGCTGTTCCACGGCTGCTGCCACAACCCAACCGGTATCGATCCAACGCTTGAGCAGTGGGAACACCTGGCGAAGCTCTCCGTTGAGAAAGGCTGGCTGCCGCTGTTTGACTTTGCTTACCAGGGCTTCGCCCGCGGTCTGGAAGAAGATGCAGAAGGCCTGCGCGCGTTCGCTGCCGTTCATCAGGAGCTGATCGTTGCAAGCTCCTACTCCAAGAACTTTGGTCTGTACAATGAGCGAGTAGGTGCCTGTACGCTGGTTGCGGCGAACGATGAAACCGTCGATCGCGCCTTCAGCCAGATGAAATCCGTGATCCGCGCGAACTACTCCAACCCGCCGGCACACGGTGCGTCTGTTGTTGCGACCATTCTGAGCAACGATGCGCTGCGCGCGATTTGGGAACAAGAGCTGAACGATATGCGTCAGCGTATCCAGCGCATGCGCCTGCTGTTTGTGAACACCCTGGCTGAGAAAGGCGCTGACCGCGACTTCAGCTTCATCATCAAACAGAACGGTATGTTCTCGTTCAGCGGCCTGACCAAAGAGCAGGTTCTGCGTCTGCGTGAAGAGTTTGGCGTATACGCCGTAGCCTCTGGCCGCGTAAACGTTGCAGGCATGACCCCTGACAACATGGCGCCACTGTGCGAAGCGATTGTCGCCGTCCTGTAATTTGCGCCCACAAAAAAGCCTGCGTTAAGCAGGCTTTTTTTATGCTGGTTACCAGACAGGCATTTCATCCTGAAGGAACGGGTTATGGAGCCGTTCATAGCCCAGCGTCGACATCGGACCGTGTCCAGGGATAAACGTTACGTCATCACCCAGCGGCAATAACTTCTGTTTAATCGACTGAATCAGCTGCCCGTGATCGCCGCGCGGAAAATCGCTGCGTCCTACGCCACCTTTGAAAATCACATCGCCGGAAATCAGCAGACGGGACTGGTCGTCAAAGAAGACGATATGGCCTGGCGTATGCCCAGGACAATGCAACACCTGTAAAGTCACATTCCCTACGTTAACGCGCTCTCCTTCGTTCAGCCAGCGATCGGGCGTCAATGGCAGACACTCATCAAGGCCAAACATGCGGCTTTGGGCGGGTAACCCCTGCAGCCAGAACTCATCTTCTTTTTCCGGGCCAATAATCGGCACACCGTAGTGTTTAGCCAGTTCAGCCGCTGCGCCTACGTGGTCGAGGTGACCATGCGTCAGTAAAATCTGCATCAGCGTCACGCCGCTGTCGGCAACGTCCTGCTTGATTTTCTCAGCGTCACCGCCGGGATCGACAAGCGCGGCCAGTTTGGTTTGCTCGCACCAGATTAATGAACAGTTCTGGGAGAACGCGGTAACCGGAATAATACGATAGTTCATACTGCTCCTGTGTTTCGTTATTACCAGTGCCGAACCGGCCCGGTATCAATATGCACAAAGTTGCTACGTGGGTAATATCCTACACCACCCGCGCGCATAGATAACGCGGCTTTGCGAATATTGGCTAACGAAACGCCTTCAATGTGGAAATCCATTGCCTGTCCCTTCGTGTGGTAGCTTTTTTTCGCTACCCCACGGCTATGGGCGCGCAGTTCATTGTTGGTATCAATCGAGCGATAACCAGAAATAAGCTGCACCGGCTTGCTGGTGCCCAGCAGGCCCTGAAGGCGGAAAAGCTGATCAAACAGTCCTGGGTCGATGGCTTTTACTTTATTCGCGCGGAAATCACGGAAAAAATGGTTGAGTCTTACTAATTCATCCTGAATATAGCCTCTGCCATCGAAAAACTCCGCTTTTAGCGACTCACCGGTGTGAAGATTGCTGAGCGTTAAAACGCGCGGACGAGGTGTCGAGAGGGTGGCAAATGCTGGCGTCGGTAAGATGGCCGCTGCGCCAAGCGCAACACCACCTAACGCCAGCAGCTTGCGGCGATTAGCGTCAAATTTGTCCATGATAATCAGGTCTACAGGTCAAGGAAATCGTAATATGCTTAGCGCACGAAGGGCACCTTAACTGGCAAAACAGGGTACGTCAAGGCGCCCAACCCCAGTGAATACGCGGCTTACAGCGATATTGGCCCCGATTCACCATAACTTACGACAATCATTTTTCCCGAACTACTTCATTTACCTGATTAATTGTTCCGCTTTTGGCAAAATTTGTGCGCCGGATCGCGCGGTGAGATCATAATTGTAAATATCTGTACGGTACTGCGTGCGACCGTCTTCACCCACAAACGCTGTCAGATAATAAAGATTAACCGGAATGTTGTGGCGAATATTCACGTAGCGCGTATCACCCTGCTTCAGGGCGTCAGAAATACGCGTATCGTTCCAGCCCGCATCCTGCAGCAGCATGTTGGCCAACTCCGAGGCTTTATTCACGCGCACGCAGCCTGAACTCAGTGCCCGGGTATCTTTCTGGAACAGATTGTGGTTCGGCGTATCGTGCAGATAGATAGCATCTGAACTTGGCATGTTGAATTTGTAGCGCCCCAGCGAGTTATGCGCTCCGGGAGCCTGCTGGAAGCGGAACGGCAGGTTGGAGGCCGTGATCGTCGACCAGTCAACCATGTAAGGATCGATCGCCTCTTTACTGTTCCAGCCACGCATGACCGTATAGCCGTGACGTTCCAGATAACCCGGATCGTTCCAGACCTTAGGCAGAATGTCCTTACGCGCCAGCGTCGGCGGCACATTCCACGGCGGGTTAACCACCACGTTATTTAACGCGCTGCTCATCATCGGCGTTTTGCGATCCGGACGCCCGACAATCACGCGCGAGGCCAGCTTCTCGCTACCATCCTGATAATAAACCAGTGAATAGGCCGGGATATTGACCATAATGCCGGTAGACAGCGTGCCCGGCAGCAAACGCAAACGCTGAATATTAAGCGCCAGCACCCCGGCCCGCTGCGCAGGCGATACGTTAAGCCAGTCACGCGTTGAGGGTCCAATGACGCCATCGGCTCCCAGCCCCTGAGCGGCCTGGAACTGTTTAACCGCGGCGACCAGCTCGCGATCGTAAGCCTCGGGCTTATTGCTCAGGGTAGTGGCCCTGTTCTCTTTTACGGGCGCTGACGGGCTGACCACTGCGCTTTGCGGATCGTCGCCCGGCAGGGCAATCTTCGGCCCGCCATCAAGAATACCGGAGCGTTTAAGGATCTCGCGCAGGGCTGGCACATCGCTGCTCCACTGACCCGGACGCAGCGTTGCGGTCCCCCGCATTTGCGGCCATGGACGCGAGTCCCCCACCAGCGCGAGGAGCGACTGGTGCATCGTGGCATACTGTGGATGCGCCGGCGCGAGGCTGGCAATGAAGCGCGGCAGGTCGCCGTTATCCAGCGCTAATTGCCACTGGTTAATCACCGACAGGGCTGGCGTCGCCAGCTTATAGGGCCTATCGCTGTACAGCCAGCGGTTGCCATTGACCGGAATACCCGCCACAAACTGCAGGTAGCCCATCATGGCATCGGAAAGGACCACGTCCCGCGCCTGACCGGTGACGGCAGGATCGGTTAACAGCTCAACCCACTTCGTAAACTGCGGCTGGAATCCCGCAATCGCCACTTCCGCCAGCTGTTGCTGGAAGGCGCGCACGGCTTCACGATTTTCCCACATGGGTTTCATATCGCGGGCAGCATAAAGCAGCGTGAGCTGATTGATATAGGCAGGCGTGTAGCCTGAAGGCAGGCCTGTCTGGAGCTGCTGGCTGAGCGATTCAACGTCGATGCCTTCCGGCAGCGGCTTAATCCCGGCCATGATGGCCGTTGCCGTAGACTGTTCCAGCGGCTGAGATAATGACGTCGGCTGCGCGCCTGTCGTTGCGGTGCTGTCAGTCGGCACAATTTCAGGCTCGTCGGCCTGGGCGGTTAACAGTGGAGCAAACATCACTGCCAGACATAAACTCAGCGCTGACAGCTGACGACCACATTCTTTCTTTAGCAACATCCCTTGCCCCCTGTTTTCACGACATGCCCATCACGGTGGGGCTTTATTTTATTATAGGTAGACGACAACTCTGTTGCCTTACCTTATGTAAAGAAGTTTAAAGATAACGCAGCCCTGAACACAAGTTAAGAGAATAAAAAAAGCGGCGCTTCTGCGCCGCTCTTTGTAACAAAACGCCTCAGGAAGCGTCTGCCGTGGTTTCCGGCAATGACTCCGGCGGCTGCGGCGCAAAGCCACGCAGCCCTACAACGTGCACGTGTTCGCTGTTCTGGAACACTTTACGCACCAGCTTATAGGTGGTGCCTTTTTCAGGGCTGATGTTTTCCGGTGCCGCAATGATGAGCTGCATATCGAGACGTTCGCAAAGCTCAAACAGCGTGGCAATCGAGCGGGCATCAAGACGCGCCGCTTCATCGAGGAACAGCAGTCGGCATGGGGAGATGTCTTTCCCGCGCAGGCGGCGCGCTTCATCTTCCCAGCTCTGCACCACCATCACCAGAATCGACATCCCGGTACCAATCGCTTCACCGGTCGACAGCGCTCCGGATTCCGCACGCAGCCAGCCGTCTGAACCACGGTTTACCTCAACTTCCATTTCCAGGTAGTTACGATAGTCCAGCAGCTCTTCACCGATGGTTTGCGGCGTACGCTGGCCCATATCAATCTGCGGATTCAGGCGCTGATACAGCTTCGCCAGCGCTTCGGAGAAGGTCAGACGGTTGCTGTTGAACAGATCCTGATGCTGCTCGTGCTGCTCAGAGAGCACTTCCAGCAGCGTCGCGTGGGCTTCACGCACGTTGACGTTAAGACGCACGCTGTTGACCTGACCAAACGAGACGCTCTGCAGCCCCTGGTTCAGCTGGCGGATACGGTTCTGCTCGCGCTGAATGGTTTTGCGAATGATATTCGCCACGCTGCGGGAGCTGATCGCCAGCTTCTGCTCGCGGGAGGTAAGCTCTTCCGTCAGGCGACCCAGCTCAATTTCCATCTGTTCGATGGCTTCGACCGGATCGTCGGTACGGATAATGTCCTGACGAATACGCTCGCGCAGGTGCTGATAAACCGCAACGAAGAACTGAATTTTACGTTCAGGACGTTTCGGATCCTCTGACATGCGCAGCACATCGCGCAGGTGTTCGTTATCCGCCACCGCCAGACGCAGCGCACCCAGCGCCTTATCCGACATCGAACGCAGCTCATCGGCAGAAAGGTATGCCAGCTCGCGACGGTGCAGGCGACGTTCAACGTTGTTATCTTTCACCATCCGCATCACGGCGCACCAGCCCGCTTTCGCCGTCACGACCTGCTCGCGCATTTCATGATAGTCGCGCTCCAGCTTGCGCAGGCGGCGGGTCAGGTTATCCATTTCCGCTTCGCAGAAGGTGAGCGCTTTTTCCAGCTGATTACGACGCGCGCGGTTATTGCTGAGCTGGCTATGCAGCTCATCACGACGAATGCGCGCGCGCTCTTCCGCCCCGCTGTCGGCACGAACGCCAATGTCTTGCAGCTCTTTCTGCAGGTCGTTTAACAGCTCTTTCTTGGTGTCGAAGGAGCTTTTCAGCGAAGCCAGCACCTGGTTGTACTGGTTCAGCTGAGCGGAGTGGCTGCGCATCGCTTCGCGAGCGCGGGTACGTTCCGCTTCCGCCTGCTCAAGGCGCTGGCGCAGTTTTTCATTCAGGTCGCTGTTACCGCTCAGCATTTCAGCCGAATCGGAGTAGCCGAAGTGCGCACGACGCTGCACCACTTCCGTCAGGGCAAACGCCTGCTGACGCGCTTCGCGCTGCACCTGCTGCGACCAGGCATAATCTTCTTTTAACTGCTCGAACTGTTCCGGGTCGCTCTGCAGTACAGACACGACGGGCTCCAGCTTCGCCAGCTGGTTGCCGTGCTGCTGCACGAAGCGCGCGGCTTCCTGGGCTTCATCCAGACGTTCCTGGATCTCATCCACGCGGTCGGCCAGCGTGTCATCCGCCAGCAGGTTCAGGCGCGGCAGAATGCGGTTAAGGGCAGCGACGCCCTCTTTCGCCTGTTCGAACTGGACGCGGCTCTGCTGGTTGTCACTTTCATGACTGGCAATCGCGCGCTCCAGCTCGCCACGGCGGGTGTTGAGCTTGCGGATTTCCGCTTCCGGGTCGGCTTCAAACGCCACGCCCAGATGGCTGCCGATAAAGCGGCTGAACGCCTGGTGCAGACGCTGGGTTTTCTGTACGTCAAACGACAGAGTAGCAAAGCGTTCAGACAGCGTTTCACGCTCGGCGTGGAGGCTCTCGATGCGGCTTTCGCGCGCGGCGCGGCCAAACAGCGGCAGCTCCGGGAAGCGGGAGTAACGCCACTGGCGATCGGCGATTTTCACCACCACCGCTTTTTCCAGCTCGTCAACGCTGAAAACGCTGTCATCAAACGACTGCGGATCCCCTTCGATCAGATAGAGATCTTCCGGGCAATCTTCCAGCCCTGCGAGCTGCTCAGAAATCAGCGACAGATCCGGCACCACAATTGCGTTGCGGGATGGACCGTACAGCGCGGAGAAGTACGGCGCATCGTCCAGGCCAACGTCATCGTAAATCTCAGACAGCAGTACGCCGCCAAAACGCTCGGCTAAGGCGTTCAGACGCGGATCTTCTGACCCGCCCGGCTGGCTTAAGCGCTCGATTTCTTCATCGACGTCACGCTTGCGGGCACCCACTTCGTCACGTTCAACAATGGCTTCGCGCTCGCGCTCCAGCAGCTGTTGCAGGTATTCGGTCACCTGCTGGCTGGACTCGAACTGCTCGCCGCATTGTTCACTGAGCTGGTTCAGGCTGCTTTGCGCTGCCAGCCAGACCGGCGCACGCTGCAAAAGCGCCTTCGAACGGGACTGAAGCTGCTCCAGCTCCTGACGCAGCGTCATACGCTGTTCGCTGGCATTTGATACGGTATCGGACAGGGCCGCAATACGTGCTTCCAGCTCCTGATGCAGGGCCTCAAGCTCGTCGAAATCGTAATGTTTACCCTGACGCTTGCAGAACTCGGCCAGCAGACGTTCGGCTTCCTGCTGCTCGCGCAGGCGCTGTTCCAGCTCGTTCAGGCGCATACGCAGCGGCTGCACCTGCTCGGCCAGATGGCGCTGGTTGACGCCGTCGCGCAGCAATTCACGGGCAACGTCCCATGCTTCGCTACGCGCCAGCGGGCCGTTAATGGCAACTACCAGCTGATAAGCCTGTTCAAACTGGCTGTGCGCCGTTTGCGCGACGCTCATTTTCTGTTCAAGCGAGAGCAGTTTCTCGGTGGCTTCCTGCTCTTTGGCCTGGAAGGTGTCCAGCCATTCGTCGGCACTTTCCGGCGTCAGGTCTGGCAGATGGCACAGTTCTTTCGCACGCTGTAGCGCCTGCAGCGCCTGGTTGTATTGAATCGCACGCGTCTGCTGCACGTCCAGCGCCTGCTGGTAGTCCGCAAGCTGGCTTTTCAGCTCGTCCACTTCCAGCTCGGCGGCTTCGGCGCGGGCTTCATTCTCTTCCTGCATCTCGGCGGCTTCGGCCACTACTTCATTTTGCTCTTCGAGACGAATTTGCAGCTCATCGAGGTCCGCTTCGTAGCGTTCGATCTTTTCCTGCTGACGCAGCGCGGTCTGCACCAGGTTCAGGTGATCGCTGGCGGCCTGGTAGTCGGCTTCCAGATCGCCTTCGGCACCGTTGTGCTCACCCAGCTCGCGCGCCATTTCGACGTGCTTGTACTGCTCGGCCACCAGCTGTTTACGGGAGGTAAACAGCTCGCGGCGATATTCTAATGCCTGATCGAGATGGACGCGGCGCTCGTTGGCGTGGCGCATGTAGTCCGCCGCCACGTAGTTGGTCGCTTCGCTGATCAGATGTTTAAACAGGTCGCGGTCAGACTGGGTAACGCGAATCGCTTCCAGCGTCATGCGGTTTTCACGCAGTGCCGCCTCCATGTCCTGGAAGGCCTTACGCACGCCGCTGTTTTCCGGCAGCAGGTAGTCACGCAGGGAACGGGTAATGGCGCTGGAGATACCGCCGTACAGGGACGCTTCGATCAGACGGTAGTATTTACTACGGTCTGAAGCGGTGCGCAGACGGCGCGCCACCACGCCCAGATCGAACATCAGGGAGTGATAGTCGGTAATGGAGTTGAACTGCTTAAACTGCACCCCTTCGATGGCTTCAAGCTTGTCCTTCAGCTCCTGCAGCGTCAGGACGCGCGCCTGGCGTTCATTCAGCGTTTCCGTCAGCAGCGCGGTCGGCTGTACGGAGGTTGGCAGCCCCTGAATGGCGAACGGTTTGATATCCACTTTACGGTCGCGGCCGGCAACCTGTTGCAGACGTACGCCCACCACTACGCGCTGGTGACGGGAGTTGATGACGTCCAGCACGGAATAACAGACGCCCGCTTTCAGCTTACCGTGCAGGCCTTTATCGCGGGAGCCGCTTGTCGCGCCCGCTTCGGTGGTGTTACGGAAGTGAAGCAGCGTCAGGTCGGGGATCAGCGCCGTTACAAACGCCGCCATGGTGGTGGATTTACCCGCCCCGTTACCACCGGAGAGCGTCGTGACCAGCTCATCCAGATCGAAGGTTCGGGCAAAGAAGCCGTTCCAGTTAATCAGCGTCAGTGAGCGAAATTTACCGCGTTCAATCATTACTCTTCCTCCCCGCTATCCGGCAGATTCTCTTCATGCTCATCATTGAGCTGCAAATGGTTTTCCACCGGCATCGCTTCACCGTCGCGGATCATGCGAAGCTGCGCTTCACGCGCGTCATCGCCCGCACGAACGTCGGCGCCGAAGCGGAAGACCGATTCCGTGATGCGGAATTTGCTGCTGTCGTGGCCCATAAACCAGACCATCCCCAGACGGCGCAGACGGTTCAGGGAAGAGCGAACCTTTTCCTGTAATTTCTGACGGTCAAGATCCGACCCCGTCGAACGGTTATTCACCAGCTTAAGCAGTTTGCTCTCATCCGCCAGCGTCAGCAGTTCATCGTACAGCTCCTGCTGGGTGAAGATGCCTTCATTTGCCAGGCGTTCCGGGCTGAGGTAGAGATAGCAAAGAATTTTGCCAACCATCATGTCCAGCTCGGAGAGCACGGAGCGCGGGATCAGGGTCGTGGAACGCGGGCGCAGATAGAAAAAGCCTTCCGGCGCGCGGATAAGCTCCACGTTATAGCGGGCGTAAAACTCTTCCAGGTACTCCTGGAAGTCCATCAAAAAGGCGTGATTATCCAGCTCGTCCAGGCCAATGTGACGACCGGCACGCAGCTGGCTGTCCAGCGCCGGAAATAACGGATTCGCCAGCGCCTGTGCCAGCTTAACTGGCATCACTTGTTCAATATTTGTCAATGACATGCGCCTGTACCTTGGCTCCGTAATCGTTAATTGGCTGCCACTTCGGCGGCAGTCCGGTGAAGTCTGCTTGCGCGATACCCAGGCGCACCGCCTGGTCTACCACAATGCGGGCAACGTCGAAGTGGCGCGCGCGCGGATATTGCGCCAGATAGTCGCGCACCACGAGCCCAAGATCCAGCGGCGCTTGTCTGGTTTTGTAGACGGCGAGCTGTTCTTCGATCATCGCCGCAAGTTGCTCACGAATTTCGTTGAATTCTTCGTACTCCAGATCCGGCGGCAGTTCACCGGTGACCTCTTCATCGCGCAGCGCCATCTCTTCGTCGCGCATATCCAACAGACGATCGGCATTGGCATAGGTCAGCGCCCACGGTGCATCAAAGTAGGTCTGTACCGACTGACGAAGACGCTGAGCAAAGACGCGGTTTTTATCCATATCAATCGCGGTACGGATAAATTTATGCACGTGGCGGTCATAGCCGATCCACAGATCGATCGACTGCTGGCCCCAGCTAATAATGCGGTCAAGTTTGCTCTGCAGATCAAACACCAGACGGTCGATAAAATGCAGATCGTCGTGCGCCAGGGTCGCATCCTGGATGCGCAGCAGGTTGGCCTGCAGCTTGTCCCCTGCGGCCTCCAGCGTATCCTGCAGCTCACGCAGCGTACCGGAGGTTTCTGACAATAAAAGTTCACAGCTGGAAATGGCCGCACGCCAGTCTTTGTTCAGCAGCTGCGCGATATCGTCTTTCACCTGCTGCTGCTGCTCATCCATCAGACGTTGAGTGAGATCGATACTGTCGAAAATCTCGGCCACCGAGTATTTCAGCGGCGCGTAAACGTTGCGGTGCCAGTGGAATTCGTCACCGTTTTCATCGGCCGCGTCGGCGGCACGTTTAAGCTCACCCGCCACGATCGACAGCTGCATGGAGAGACGCAGCGTGGAAAATTCGCGCTGGCGAATGTAGTAATCGGTGATGCCGATGCCCAGCGGCGTCAGGCGATAGATGGCGTTTCCTTCCGCCTGCTCGCTGGTAAAGCGGTTCAGCAGACGTTGACGCACCATATCGTTGATTGCGTTATTGGCACGCACGCTAATGGTTTCGCTGGTTTGCTCAAACGCATCACTGACGTGGCGGAACGCATCCACCAGTTCACCCTCGCTCATTTCACCATCCAGCCGTTCGCCGTTCAGCGTGGCAACCGCCAGCAGGAAAGAGAGTCTGTCTACCGGCAGCGAGATGGAGAAATCGTTTTTCCTGGCCCAGGCAACCAGTTCGGGGACTGTCTGGGAAAATTCACTCATAGGTTATCCTTGCATCTGCGGCTTGTGCGCGGTGACGTGAATATAGCGGCCAAGGCTGACGAACGGCTCCTGGCGGCAATACCGCGTTTCTAATTCTGTTAAGGTGTCAAAACAGTCACGCTGTTTGTGTTTTTCACGCAGATAATCATGAAACACCCTGACGCCCGTCTTCCCGACGATCTGCCAGCCAATCTCTTCCAGCCAGCCGTAAACCTGCTGCGGATCGCGCGGATAGTCCGGGGAAAGCGTGCGTTTTTTCTTTTTCGGCATCCCGACCTGAACATAGTCGAAGTTCCCTGCCACCATGTTGTGCATCAGGAAGCCGTTAGCATTGTAGAACATCAGCGACAGCGTACCGCCCGGACGTAACATTGACCACAGGGTTTGTAACACGCTTTGCGGATCGGCAACCCACTCCAGCACCGCATGAAACAATATCAGATCAACCTGGGTTTCCAAATGCTGCGCGATGTCCTGAGCGGCGCATTGTATAAAATGCATGTTGTCGCTCACACCTTTCTCTTCTGCCGCACGCGTCGCGCGGGCGACCATTTCAGCAGAAAGATCGCAAAGCGTGACGTGATGACCGCGTTCAGCCATTTTTATCGCCGTCTGCCCTTCACCGCCTCCGGCGTCCAGCACGCGCAACGTTTGACCACCGAACGTCGCCAGAATAGTGTCCAGATCCTGCCAGAGGATCGTCTGACGGAGCTGCCCTTTCGTGGTGCCATAAATGTTGCGCGAAAACTTTTCCGCGATGTCATCAAAATTGCGATCCCGCATTGGGAGAGTTCCACTCGCTAACTGCAAAACCGCTATTTTGTCACACCCGCGCGGAGAATGAACCTCTCTGGTGTAATATCACCGGTAATCATCTGCTGTATGGTCAAAAAAGGAACCAAAAAGGATGCTTTTTACCCTTAAGAAATACGTTGGAGGGATGATGCTTCCCCTTCCGCTGCTGCTTATCATCATCGCGCTGGGGCTGGCGCTGGTGTGGTTTAGTCGCTTTCAGAAGAGTGGCAAAACGCTTATTACGTTCGGCTGGCTGGTCCTGCTGCTGCTGAGCCTGCAGCCGGTGGCGGATGGACTGCTGCGCCCCATCGAAAACAGGTATCCTACGTGGCAGGGAAACCAGAAAGTTGATTACATCGTTGTGCTGGGCGGCGGGTATACCTGGGACCCTGACTGGGCCCCCAGTTCGAACCTGATCAACAACAGCCTGCCGCGGCTAAACGAAGGTATTCGCCTGTGGCTGGCGAATCCGGGATCAAAAATGATCTTCACCGGCGCAGCGGCCAAAACCAACCCGGTGAGTACGGCTGAAGCGGGAGCCAGAATCGCGGAATCGCTCGGCGTACCGCGTTCCTCTATCATCACGCTGGACAGCCCAAAGGATACCGAGGAAGAGGCTGCCGCGGTGAAGCAGGCGATTGGCGATGTTCCGTTCTTACTGGTGACCTCCGCCTCGCACCTGCCAAGAGCGATGATTTTCTTCGAGAAGCAAGGTTTGCACCCGCTTCCCGCACCGGCAAACCAGATGGCCATCAGCGCGCCGCTCAACCCATGGGAACGGGTGATCCCCTCTCCGATGTGGTTGATGCATAGCGATCGCGTCGGCTACGAGACGCTCGGACGCCTCTGGCAATGGCTGAAAGGCTCGTCAGGCGAGCCAGGGCAAGAGTGATTTAGCCGCCAGATCGAAGTTGGCGCGATTGAAACGTCCGGTGTTGACCAGCTGCGCCACTTCGTCCCAGAGCAAATAAAGCCAGCGACGCCAGAGAAACGCCTCTGCAACGGGCGCGCGTTGAAGGTAGTGCCACAGTAAACCTTCCGCCGCCCCGCTGTCGCTGAGCCTGAACAGCTCATATTCCCGCGGTGCCCAGAGCATGATCCCCGGCCCTAGCATCGCCAGAAGCTGATCGCTGCGGGAGTCTTTGAGCATACTGCGCAGAGTAAAATTGCCGTGGATCAGCACGCAGTTGTCGTTAAAGCCGTCGAACAGCGCCGGTAAGCACTCGCGGGTGCGAAACAGAATACGTTTGTCCTGCATGGTCAAACCGGTATTGTTGAACTGGTTAAGCGTCCCTCACAGCACTTCCACCCGCTGGCGATACCACAGCGGCCACAGGTTTTCCTGGGTGCTGTCAACCGGACCAACAAGCCCGCGGCTATCCTGTCGGTGCCAGGCCAGCAGCGCCTCAACAATCTGATCCTTCAGCTGTTCCCAGCGTTCCGGCGTACGCGCGGGCGCTTCAACCGGCACACCGCGTAAACGCTCAATCAGCAGTACGTCCGAGCCGGGATGTTCCTCGTGGTCATCACGCCGTACACGGTCGGCATACGGACGGTTCCCTCCCGTGCCAGCATCGACATTTTCCAGGCAAGCTGCCTGGCCACGCCCGGCGACGAGAAGCTTCGTGCCATCAACGGCATCGGGTTGCCCTGGCCGTCATACAACGACCAGAGCGCGGTATCGACCTTTTCACTCACGCATTCGACCCGGCTTAACTTCTCACCCAGCAGATGGCTAAGTTCGGCACGCAGCTGTTCCATATGAGATTACCCCTATTAAGACTACTGCTTTTATAATGAGCGCACAGCGTGAAGATGTCACCCGGAAGAGATCAATTAGGGTAAAGAAAGGGGAATTTGCGGGGAGAGGACATCCCTCCGAAAGGAGGGATGCAGGCGGGATTAGCGCAACTCGGCGCGGACGCGCTCAAGATCTTCTGGGGTATCAACGCCCGTTCCCGGTACTTCGCGGGCAACGGCAACGTGGATTTTTTCGCCATACCAGAGCACGCGAAGCTGCTCCAGCATTTCGATATGCTCCAGCGGGCTCGGCGCCCAGGCTACATAGCGGCGAATAAAGCCGGCGCGATAGCCGTAGATCCCAATATGACGCAGGAAAGAATCACCGATGGTCTCTTTAGAGAGCGCAAAGCGATCGCGATCCCACGGAATCGTAGCGCGGGAGAAATAGAGCGCATAGCCTTCGGCATCCATCACCACCTTCACCGCATTCGGATTGAATGCCTCTTCAGCGTGGTGAATAGGCACCGCGAGCGTCGCCATACCGACCTGACGCTGCGCCAGGTTTTCCGCCACCTGACGGATAATAACGGCCGGGATCATCGGCTCGTCGCCCTGCACGTTGACGATGACCGTATCGTCACTGAAACCACATTTCTCAACCACTTCCGCCAGACGCTCGGTGCCGGACTGGTGATCGGCGCGGGTCATGCACACCTCACCGCCTGCGGCCTCAACCGCACGGGCGACATCAGGATGATCGGTTGCAACGATAATGCGGTCGGCACCGGACTCACGCGCCCGCTCAAGGACATGCACAATCATCGGCTTGCCGTTGATATCTACCAGCGGTTTACCCGGCAGACGCGTTGAGGCATAACGTGCAGGAATAATGACAACAAAACTCATGGTTTGCTCTCTTCTGCCACCAGGGAACGGGCTTCATTTTCCAGCAGTACCGGAATGCCGTCACGCAGCGGGAAGGCCAGACTGTCCAGCTTGCAGATCAGCTCCTGTTTGTCCTGGCTGTAGTAAAGTTTGCCGTTGCATACCGGGCAGGCAATAATTTCAAGTAAACGGTGATCCATAGTTCCTCCGTATGGGTAATCGCTAAAGCTTAACACATTCCCTTTTCAGGGCGTGCCTGTTTCCCAGCCACTTCGACAGGATGTGAATAACCCGTCAGGTACCCGGCCAAGCGTTACGTCGCGAGCCTCCTGCCAGCGCGCGAACTCGCTAATGGCGGACGTTAACCCTTTTTCCAGGCTCGCCGTGACCCTGATGCCCTCTTGCAGATAAAGGGCAATGACTTCAAGCGTGCCGGTCTTGCGGTGCATTTTGGCATCCATGCGTCCGACCAGTTGTCCCTTGTGCAGCAGCGGTAAAACAAAGTAGCCGTATTGCCGCTTTGGCGCCGGGGTATAGCATTCAAGCCGGTAGCTGAAGTCAAACAGCTGCTCGGCGCGTTTTCTGTCCCAAACCACCGGATCGAAAGGTGACAACACCGCGCTGTGGGTCGCCCGGAGTTTCCCCTCCAGAGCCTCGGGCAGCAGAGGGACAAGATCCTCATGCAGCCACATTTCTCCCAGCGTTTCCACCATAACGGGAATAACTCGCTGTTCACGCTGCCACATCTCCAGCAGAGGCTTCAGCGCAGGCTGACGGAGGCGGTAATAGTCTGCCAGCCATTGCGGACGGAAAATGCCCAGGCTGCGGGCGCTGTTCTCCAGCATGATGGCCTCGGCCACCTCCTGGGTAAGCAGATCCCGCTCGTCGTCCCAGTGAGGCATCACGCGATGCGTCAGATCATAAACGCGCTGAAAATTACGCCGTTCAATGACCATGACTTTGCCTGACGTGAACAACCCTTCAAGATGACGCTTGTGCGGCTTCCACTCCCACCATCCGCCTGCACCTTTGCGCGGATGTTCAAAATCGGCGGATCGAACGGGGCCGTTTTCCTGAATATGGCTGATAAGCTGCTCTATTTCGGCCTCATGTTCCTCCATCCACGCCTGCCGGTATTTCCATCCCATCTTTTCCGGAGCAAGCATACGGTGACGCACCAGGGCGAAATCGCTACGGGGCAGGAAGCAGGCTTCGTGAGCCCAGTACTCCATCAGCTCCCCTTTGGAGAGCGCCTCATCCAGCCACTGCGGAGGATAACTCCCCAGGCGGCTAAACAGCACCAGGTAAGGGCTACGGGCGACAATGTTAATGGTGTCGATTTGGAGCAGCGACATGCGCTGGACGGTAGAGAGGATATCGGCAGGCTGCGCGCGGCGACGGGGCTTTTTGAGCAGCCCCTGCGCGGCAAGGTGTAAATGACGTGCGGCTGAAAGCGAGAGTTGCGGTAAAGACATGCGTTTTCCTGTCAGTCAAAGCGCCACCAGAACCGCGTAAGCCTCTACTGCACCAACGCAATCAGTTCCTTAAGCAATTGTTCCGGCTGTTCGCCGCTGAGTTCAGCGTCAACCGGCAGATACCACCAGTTTTCTTTCGCAAAGGCACGGCATTTCACCGCATCTTTTTCGGTCATAATGAGCGTCTGGCCAGGCGCGGTAAGCGCCTCAACCTGCTCTGCCACCAGCGCCTGATGGTCAGCCAGCGGAACGCGTTTTTCCAGCCGGGCGCCACACTGTTCCAGCGTCGCGAAGAAGCGCGGCGGATGACCAATACCCGCCATTGCCACCAGCGAAGGCAGTTCTGCAACCGCCCGGCGTTCACCCGTCACCAGGTTGACCGCCATTCCCGGTAACAGACGCATAGGAATTTCACCCGCCTCGGCTTCACCGCCGTTAACAATCACCGCATCAACGGACTTCAGACGCGAAGCGCGTTCACGCATGGGGCCAGCGGGCAGCCACCAGCCGTTGCCGAAACGACGAACGCCGTCGATAACTACAATCTCTTTATCACGCGCCAGAGCGTAATGCTGCAGGCCATCGTCAGTAATAATGATTTGTACTGCATGCGCGGCAAGCAGCGCCTGCACGGCGTCGCTGCGCACCGGGGAGACCGCAACCGGCGCGCCGGTACGCTGGAAAATCAATACTGGCTCATCACCCGCTTCTGCGGTCGTGGTTTCCGCCGACAGCAGCAATGGGTAGTGCGCCGCTTTACCACCATACCCACGCGACACCACGCCGGGGCGGATGCCGCGTTTTTGCAACTGCTCCACCAGCCAGATCACCACTGGCGTTTTGCCGTTGCCGCCCGCCGTGAGGTTACCCACCACGACTACCGGAACCGGCGCGCGCCAGGCACGCTTGATCCCCAGACGGTAAAACAGGCGAATAATGCCGCTCACCAAACCGTACAGCCAGGAGAGCGGCAAAAGCAGCAGCCACAGCGGGGATTCACCGGACCAGATGCGTGCAATCATTCGCCGAACTGCATCTTATGAAGCTGGGCGTAAACGCCACGATGTTCCAGCAGATCGGCATGGCTTCCGCGTTCAACAATGATGCCGTCCTCAACCACGACGATCTCATCTGCCTGCTCAATAGTGGACAGACGGTGCGCAATCACCAGCGAAGTACGGTTCTTTTGCAGTTCATCCAGCGCCGACTGAATCGCGCGTTCAGATTCCGTATCCAGTGCAGAGGTTGCTTCGTCCAGGATCAGTATCGGGCTATCGCGCAGCAGCGCGCGCGCAATGGCGATACGCTGGCGCTGACCGCCGGAGAGCAGTACCCCGTTTTCACCGATTATCGTGTCCAGACCGTTATCCATCTTGTTGATAAAGTCCATTGCATACGCCATACGCGCGGCGTTCTCAATCTGCTCGCGGCTGTACTCGTCAGTGCGTGCATAAGCAATGTTGTTGGCAACCGTATCGTTGAAGAGATGCACGTTCTGAGAAACCAGCGCAACCTGGTTACGCAGCGACTGCAGGGTGTACTCCCGCAGATCGTGACCATCCAGCAGGATCTCACCTTCGTTAATATCGTAGAAACGAGTGATGAGGCTCGCAATGGTGGATTTACCGGAGCCGGAGCGGCCTACCAGCGCAACGGTTTTACCTGCCGGAATCGTCAGGTTGATATTGCGCAGAGCCGGCGTTTCGCGGCCTGGATAGGTGAAGGTCACGTTGCGGAACTCCACGTCGCCACGGGCGCGCTCTACCTCGCGTGTACCTTCGTCTTTTTCCTGTTCAGAATCCAGAATGCTGAACAGCGTCTGGCAGGCGGCCATCCCGCGCTGGAACTGGGCGTTCACGTTGGTCAGGGATTTCAGCGGGCGCATCAGGGCAATCATCGAGGAGAAGACTACGGTGATAGTACCCGCCGTCAGCGTCTCCATTACGCTCGGGAAGCTTGCCGCATAAAGAACGAACGCCAGCGCCAGTGAGGCAATCAGCTGAATGATCGGGTCAGAGATGGAAGAGGCCGAGACCATCTTCATCCCCTGCAGACGCATTTTGTTGCTGACTTTGTCAAAGCGTTTGGTTTCAACTTCCTGACCGCCGAAGATCAACACTTCTTTGTGCCCTTTCAGCATCTGTTCTGCGCTGGTCGTCACCTGCCCCATGGTGTTCTGCATATTCTTACTGATATTGCGGAAGCGCTTTGAGACGACGCGGATAGCAATGGACACGACCGGTGCCAGCACGATAAGGATCAGCGACAGCTGCCAGCTGTAATAGAACATCATTGCAAACAGACCGATGATCGACGCTCCTTCGCGCACGACGGTAATCAGCGCGCTTGAAGAGGAGGAGGCAACCTGCTCTGAATCGTAGGTAATACGAGACAGCAGCGTCCCGGTGGATTGCTTGTCAAAGAATGAGACCGGCATGCCCATCATGTGGCTGAACAGACGACGGCGCATGGTCATAACCACTTTCCCGGAAACCCAGGAGATACAGTAGCTGGAGATATAGCTGGTGATACCACGTAAGATCATCAGCCCGATAACCACCAGAGGCATCCATAGCAACACTGAGCGATCCGTTTTACCAAAACCGTCGTCCAGTAACGGTTTGAGGAGCGATAACATAAAAGTATCGCTGGCTGCGTTGAGGATTAACGCTACACCCGCCACGATCAGGCCTGCTTTAAAGGGTGCAATCATCGGCCAGAGTCGGCGGAAGGTTTGCCACGTGGAGAGATCTTTGTCGTTATGCATTCAAAAAACCAGCATTTGTTGAAATAGCCGCATATTCTACCCGTTATCTACGGGCGCGCCAAACCACTGATGATACCAGGGGGGTAAAAATTGATCCCGCACGCGCCGGATTTGCCAGCGATGGTGCGAAAATGTCACCGATATTTGCCCGGAATGGGGGGTATCGTGCCAGATATATCCCTCTTTTCGATAGCGCCGGACTACTTTAGCCGACGGGAATCGCCATGCGTTATAGCGGGCCGCTGAATCCAGAGCTATCTGTCCCTCAACCCGCTGTACCAGCGGCAATGACGACGAGGTATTGCTGCCGTGATGAGGTACCTGTATGAGGGTGGACGTTAGATGCTGCCAGTAATGGCTAAGCATAGCCTGTTCTGCCTGTGCTTCAATGTCTCCCGTCAGCAGAACGCTCTGCTCGCCGTCGTCAATTTTTACCACGCAGGAGTGATTGTTACCCTGAGCCGGATAATTTTCAGTGGGCCAGTGGACGGTGAACGTTAACCCCTGCCATTGCCATCTTTGCCCGCGAAAGCAGGGTCGATGCCCAGTCTGGTGCAACGGACTTCTTACCCACATTTCGGGCCATGTTTTTTGCAGCGATACAAGGCCTCCCGCATGGTCGAGATGCTCATGGCTGAGAATAACGCCTTCCGGCTGCAGATGATGCCAGCGCAGCCATGGAGTAATTAACCGCTGTGCACTATCCCCGCCCGGCCAGGCAAGCCCGGTATCGTAAAGAATGGCTTTTCCCTGTCGTTCAATAACCATTGCCAGCCCCTGCCCCACGTCCAGCATATGGAGCGTCCAGGCGTCGCTTTTCGCCGTCCGCCAGAGGGGAGAAGCCAGCAAGACAGTTCCCGCCAGACAAACGGCAGGAACGGTTTTCCAGGCACGGAAACGCCAGCCGATGAGGATAAGCCACGGCAGTAACGTCATGTACTGCCAGCGCTGGTCCACACTCTGCCAGCCGTCTGGCAGGCGCATCAGCAACCAGAACAACCCGGCAAGCGTCTTATCGGCTGCATACCAGATGCCGCTTTCCAGCCCCGCCAGCGGCAGCAGATGGAGCAGCATGCCGAGTAAAATCAGCGGTACGCAGACAAACGTCACCAACGGAACGGCAAAGAAGTTGGCGATCAACGATGAAATGCTAAAGCCATGGAAAATCAGAACCTGTAGCGGCATGAGAAGTAACAGCATGCCGACCTGCAGATAGACCAGGTTCAGCAGCGGACGTATCCGGCGAGCCCACTGCCAGTGAGGAAGCGGCAACCACTGAAACCAGAAAATCAGCGCGGCGACGGCAAATGCAGACAAAAGCAGACTCTGCGAAAATATGGCTAAGGGATCGCTTATCAGGATCGCCGCGACACAGCAGATCCACACCTGCCATGGAGACCATTGCCGGGAACCGATCCGCAGCGCCGCCAGCACAGAAAGTGCGATGACCGTGCGTAGCGCGGGCGGTTGCAGACCGGTCAGCCAGGCGTAGAAAGCAGCAAAGAATACCCCTGCCAGCAGAGGCATCTGCCAGTTGACCCGATGGCAAGGTAATAAAAACTGAAGCCCGCGCACAAGAAACCAGACGATGGAGGCCGCCAGCGCGATATGCAGACCCGAAATCGCCATCAGATGCAGCGTGCCGGTTTCACGCATCAGGTCTTTTATTTCCCTGGGGACATCCAGACGTTCTCCCATGCCCAGCCCGAGGATAACCGCGCCCCAGCGATAAACTGAAAGTCGGTTTTGCAGCGATGTCAGGTATTGCGCTCGCAGGCTGCAGCGTCCATCGATGAGTTCTGCATGGGTAAAACGCCCACTTAGCGTTTGATGGCGGGCAATAGCGCTGCGCTGGGGGTCATACCCTCCGTCGTTCAGTTCGCCGTGTACAGGCCTGAGCCGGAGCGTCATCGCCCAGCGCTGACCGGTACACGCTTTCTGCGGCAGATAATGACCATAAAGCGTTACGCCTGTTGACGCCCACCAGCGCTGGCCATCAACGGTGAGTAATTTTCCCTGATGCACAGTGGCACCATCAGTCGCGGCGATCTCCACCTCGGCCTGCACGGCACCTGCGGTTAAATGCTGCATCGGCCAGACGCTCTCTTGCGCGGCCAGAATGCCCCACACGCAAAATAACAGCGTCATCCCCACATACTTCAGCCGTACGTTTTGGCGCGCGGCCAGTGCAACCCCGCCAGCCATCATTATCCAGATGGTATAACGCGATGGCAGTTCAGGTAACCAGAGTAACGGGGCTATCGCCAGAATGGCGCAGATACCTAAAGCGGGAATTCCCATTGCTACCTCCCTGTTTATGGGTGGCAGTATGCGGGCAGATCGAGCGGGGTGTCAGATGTGAAAAATGCAATCTACAGCAAGCACTGCAAGGTTTTTAGCGCGTTGCAGAAAACGCAACTTAAAATGCGAGACACCTTCAGAATGAAAGTGACGGAGACAAAAAAAGCACCCGCAGGTGCTTTCTTTCGAACCCAGTTTAACCGGCTGGCTAAACTCAGTTGCCGTAAATATTGGCGCGATCGCGCAGTTCTTTACCCGGCTTAAAGTGTGGAACGTACTTCCCTTCCAGCTCGACTTTATCACCAGTTTTCGGGTTACGCCCGGTACGTGGAGCACGATAGTGCAGAGAAAAACTACCGAAACCGCGGATTTCAATGCGCTCGCCCTGGGCAAGAGTGGAGGCCATATGCTCCAGCATCTCTTTTACGGCATCTTCCACTGCCTTGGCAGGGATATGCGGTTGCTGACTGGCAAGTCTTTCAATCAATTCTGACTTGGTCATGATTCCTCCGGTTCCTTTCAAACCAATTAGCTGAACAGCTCATTAAACAAGGGCGGCCGTAGCCGCCCTTTGTTATTGATTACAGGACGAATCCTGTAATCTGTCAAGTTTGCTCCTCATCCTTCGCGCTGTAAATGCGTTACAGCTCAAATGATGCTGAGAACCTGATATTACTCGCCTTTAGCTGCTTTGAAAGCTTCAGCCATTGCGTTGTTAGAGAAGTTTGCATCTTCCTGTTTGTTAACAGTTGCGATTGCATCTTTCTCATCAGCTTCGTCTTTAGCACGAACAGACAGGCTGATTGCACGGTTCTTACGGTCAACACCGGTGAACTTAGCTTCAACGTCGTCGCCTACGTTCAGAACCAGAGTGGCATCTTCAACGCGGTCACGTGAAGCTTCAGAAGCGCGCAGGTAACCTTCAACGCCGTCAGCCAGTTCTACGGTTGCGCCTTTAGCGTCAACTGCAGTCACTTTACCGTTTACGATTGCGCCTTTCTTGTTCAGTGCAACCCAGTTGTTGAACGGATCTTCTGCGAGCTGTTTAACGCCCAGGGAGATACGCTCACGCTCTGCGTCAACCTGCAGAACAACTGCAGCGATTTCGTCGCCTTTTTTGTATTCACGAACTGCTTCTTCGCCTGCAACGTTCCAGGAGATGTCAGACAGGTGAACCAGGCCATCGATGCCGCCGTCCAGGCCGATGAAGATACCGAAGTCAGTGATAGACTTGATTTTACCTTCAACACGGTCGCCCTTGTTGTGGGTTTCCGCGAACTGCTGCCATGGGTTGTTTTTGCACTGCTTCAGGCCCAGGGAGATACGACGACGTTCTTCGTCGATATCCAGAACCATCACTTCCACTACATCACCAACGTTAACAACTTTGGATGGGTGGATGTTTTTGTTGGTCCAGTCCATTTCGGAAACGTGCACCAGGCCTTCAACGCCTTCTTCGATTTCAACGAAGCAGCCGTAGTCGGTCAGGTTGGTTACGCGACCAGTCAGTTTAGTACCTTCTGGGTAACGCTTAGCGATAGCTACCCATGGATCTTCGCCCAGCTGTTTCAGGCCGAGGGATACACGAGTACGCTCGCGGTCGAACTTCAGCACTTTAACAGTGATTTCGTCGCCCACGTTCACGATTTCGCTTGGGTGCTTAACGCGTTTCCACGCCATGTCGGTGATGTGCAGCAGGCCATCAACGCCGCCCAGGTCAACGAATGCGCCGTAGTCAGTGAGGTTCTTAACGATACCTTTGACTTCCATGCCTTCCTGCAGGTTTTCCAGCAGCTGATCGCGTTCTGCGCTGTTTTCGGATTCGATAACGGCACGACGGGAAACAACAACGTTGTTACGCTTCTGGTCCAGCTTGATTACTTTGAACTCAAGCTCTTTGCCTTCGAGGTGCAGGGTGTCACGGACTGGACGAACGTCTACCAGTGAACCTGGCAGGAACGCACGAATACCATTCAGCTCAACAGTGAAGCCACCTTTAACTTTGCCGTTGATAACACCGACCACAGTTTCAGCTTCTTCGTAAGCTTTCTCCAGCGTGATCCATGCTTCGTGACGTTTAGCTTTCTCACGAGACAGCAGGGTTTCGCCGAAGCCGTCTTCTACTGCGTCCAGAGCAACGTCAACTTCGTCACCAACCTGGATTTCCAGCTCGCCCTGGGCGTTTTTGAACTGCTCAGCCGGAATGGCGGACTCAGATTTCAGACCGGCGTCAACCAGTACTACGTCTTTGTCGATAGCAACAACAACACCGCGAACGATGGAACCCGGACGGGTTTCGATTTCTTTTAAGGATTCTTCAAACAGTTGAGCAAAAGATTCAGTCATGTTTAATCTTCAGGTTAATATTAACGTCCACCTGGCTCCGTGCCGGATGGGGTTGTTTCACATACCCGCCGTCAATCCATTGCAGCGGGGGTACTGCTAAATCGGTCGCGATTACGCGAGTGCCAGTTTTTGGCGCGCATATTGTAGCGCTTTTTCAATCACTTGCTCAATAGTTAAACTGGTTGAATCCAGAACTAATGCATCTGCTGCAGGAACAAGCGGTGCGACGGCGCGGTTACGATCGCGGTCATCGCGCTCTTTTATCTCGGATAAAAGGCGATCAAAGTTAACACTAAACCCCTTTTCCTGCAACTGAAGCATACGGCGTTGAGCACGTTCTTCCGAAGAGGCGTCAAGGAAGATTTTTACTGGCGCATCAGGGAAGACCACGGTTCCCATGTCGCGTCCATCAGCGATCAGACCCGGGGCTTCACGAAACGCTCGCTGGCGACGCAGCAGCGCCTCGCGAACGCGTGGGAAAGCCGCCACCTGGGAGGCCGCATTAGCGACTTCCTGCGTACGGATTTCGCCGCTCACGTCTTCCCCTTCCAGGATCACTTCCAGGTTGCCATCGGTGGAAACAAAACGCACATCCAGATGCGCAGCCAGCGGTACCAGCGCTTCTTCAGAGGCGACATCCACGTGATGATGCAGCGCAGCCAGCGCCAGCACGCGATAGATTGCTCCCGAATCTAAAAGATGCCATTGCAATGCTTCCGCCATCGCTTTGCACAGAGTACCTTTCCCTGCGCCACTCGGCCCATCAATGGTGATTACCGGGGCAACTGCCGTCATCTTTTTCTCCTTAAATAAGGCATACCGTTAACATGAACGCCGCGCATTATACGCGCCAACGTGCGCAACTGTTACCTTTGCGTGCAAATTACGGAATGATAGAAGCAGAGTGTAGAAGAAATGAGCGGGAAAGATCGTCAGGAAGCGTAAGGAAATGCCGCATCAGGTGATGCGGCAAGACTTCATCATGCCAGGGTGCTAATGCGCGCCAGCTGTTCGAAATAGTCCGGGAAGGTTTTCGCCGTACATTTCGGATCGAGAATGGTCACAGGGGTATCGGACAGCGCCACCAGCGAGAAACACATCGCCATACGGTGATCGTTATAGGTCCCGATTTCAGCAAAGTTCAGTTTTGCCGGAGGGGTAACGCGAATGTAATCTTCGCCCTCTTCTACCTCAGCACCGACTTTACGCAGCTCGGTTGCCATCGCGAACAGGCGGTCCGTCTCTTTTACGCGCCAGTTATAGATGTTGCGCAGCGTGGTGGTGCCTTTGGCAAACAGCGCCGCCGTGGCAATGGTCATCGCCGCATCCGGGATATGGTTCATGTCCATGTCGATGGCGTTCAGCTCACCGTGGGTACAGGAGATGAAATCATCCCCCCAGGTGACAACCGCGCCCATTTTTTCCAGCACGTCAGCAAAACGAATATCGCCCTGCACGCTGTTGCGGCCAATGCCGGTCACTTTTACCGTACCGCCTTTAATCGCGCCAGCGGCAAGGAAATAGGATGCGGATGAAGCATCGCCTTCAACCAGGTAGTTGCCCGGCGACTGGTACTGCTGCGCGCCGCGAACCACGAAACGCTGATAAGACTGGTTTTCAACCTCAACGCCGAAGGTTTTCATCAGATGCAGCGTAATATCAATATACGGTTTGGAGACCAGCTCACCTTTAATCGTGATAACCGTATCCTGCGGGGCCAGCGGCGCGGTCATCAGCAGCGCCGTCAGGAACTGGCTGGAGACGCTGCCGTCAACCTCGACGGTACCGCCGGTAAAGCCCCCGCGCAGACGCAGTGGCGGGTAATTTTCCTGCTCCAGATACTCAATCTGCGCGCCGCCCTGACGCAGGGCATCTACCAGATGGCCGATCGGACGTTCCTTCATGCGCGGCTCGCCGGTCAGCACGATGTTATTGCTCCCGAGGCACAGGGCTGCCGCCAGCGGACGCATCGCGGTACCCGCGTTACCCAGAAACAGCTCAAGCTCGTCACTCGCCTGCAGCGCGCCGCCGTTGCCGGTCACTTCGCAGCGGGTACGATCGTCAGAGAGTGTGTAATGAACGCCCAACGCTTTCAGCGCATTGAGCATATGGCGCACGTCATCGCTGTCCAGCAGGTTGGTGAGGACGGTGGTGCCGTTTGCCAGAGCTGCCAGCAGCAGAGCGCGGTTCGAGACACTTTTTGAACCAGGCAGATTGATGGTGCCATCTACCCGCGCGATAGGTTGTAACGTCAGGGATTCCATGAAAACTAAACTCTCAACTCAACATAATAAAAACCCCGCAGGGACGCTGCGGAGGTGAAAAACAGCAAATTAACCGTGACGACGTTCGAAGTCGATCATGAAATCGGTCAGGGCCTTAACGCCTTCCAGCGGCATGGCGTTATAAATGGAAGCACGCATCCCGCCAACCACGCGATGGCCTTTCAGCGCGTGCAGACCCGCTGCGAACGACTCTTCCAGGAACACGCTGTCCAGGCTGCTGTCTGCCAGCTGGAACGGTACGTTCATGCGCGAACGGTTCGCTTTCGCTACATCGTTACGGTAGAAATCGCTCTTGTCGATCGTGCCGTACAGCAGCTCGGCTTTTTGCTGATTGATCTTGTCCATCTGCGCCACGCCGCCGTTTTGCTTCAGCCATTTGAAGACCAGGCCGGAAAGGTACCAGGCAAACGTTGGTGGGGTGTTGAACATGGAGTCGTTGTCATTCAGGATGGTGTAATCCAGGATTGACGGGCAGGACTTATGGGCTTTACCCAGCAAGTCTTCACGCACGATGACGATAGTCAGGCCCGCAGGACCGATATTTTTCTGCGCGCCCGCATAGATAACGCCGTAACGGCTGACGTCTAGTGGCGCAGACAGAATGGTGGAGGAGAAGTCGGCGGCAACCACAACGTCTTTGCCGAAGTCTGGCGTCTCGTCGATGGCAATTCCGTCAATGGTTTCGTTCGGGCAGTAGTGAAGGTAGGCGGCGTTATCAGAAAGCTGCCACTCGCGCATTGGCTTCACGGCGCGCAGACCGTCAACGGTCACTTTGGCGTCAATAACGTTCGGCGTGCAGTATTTGTGCGCTTCTTTTACGGCGCTTGCCGCCCAGTAACCCGCGTCAACGTAGTCAGCCGTCGTTTTGTCGCCCAGGATATTCAGGGGTACGCCAGCAAACTGGCCGCGTCCACCGCCGTGACAGAACAATACTTTGTAGTTCGAGGGAATGTTCAGCAGATCGCGAAAATCCTTTTCTGCCTCTTCCGCCACCTGAATAAACGCTTTACCCCGGTGGCTGATTTCCATCACCGACGTACCCAGACCGTTCCAGTCACACAGCTCCTGTTGAGCCTGTTTGAGCACGTCTGCCGGTAACATTGCCGGACCTGAACTGAAATTAAAAACTTGAGCCATTTCCCCTCACCACGCTAAAAGCCATAAGTTATAACTGTGGATATCGGTTTTATCATTCAGTGACACGCGCCGCAATGTCTAAAACTTATGACCGGGGAAATGTGCCCTTCGTCACACAAAACAATCTGCCGCCTCGTCGTCACAAAACCGACAAAATCGCTGTCAGACGAGGCGTTTAGCCCGGCTAACCTTTGTCCATTCCGGATTTGCACAACGAGGGCATAATTGATGATCGCCTGCATGCATCCCCACAACATGACTACATTTTATACATGCATACTCCCCGGTTTCAGGTATCACCCTGAACCGTTCTACTAACATATCCGGCAGGATACACAGGCCGGGCTTGACGTCGTCATCAGCATAGTAATAGACGCTGATTTGCCCATTGGTTTCCATAATAGCCAGCCGCACCTGTCCGAGCTGTTCAACGCTATTCAGGCGCAGCTCCATGAAGAACTCAAACTCGGTCATATTGGCGCTTTGCACATTTTCCCAGGCCAGTTGACCGTCCTCGACAATAACGACCGGTTTCCCTTCAAGCAGATCTTCCAGCTTTTCACTTTTTGACATCAGCCACATCACCAGCCGGTAAAGCAAGGCGAGGGAAACAAAAACGATAAACACCGGCACCATCGGCACGTCGTCATAAAACGCGACGTCCCCCGCCGCCGAGCCCAGCGTCAGGATGATCAGCACTTCAAACAGCGACATCTGACGAACGCCACGACGGCCGGTAATTTTGAGAAATAGGAAGACGAGTACGAAGGTATACAGGCTGCGCAGCGCCACTTCGCCCAGAAATTCAGGTGGAACTTTATCAAACGCCATCCGCTGGAGATCAAATGCTTTCATTTTTCTATGCCTTAACAGTCAGTTACTGCTACTAAGCATAGCCCAGCCATTTATTTTCGCCGGAGATAGCACCCGTCACGCAAAACCCGTATCATTGCGCGCTTTACGTACGATAAAAGTGAACGCCATGACTCAAACGTTTATCCCCGGCAAAGACGCCGCTCTGGAAGATTCCATCGCTCGCTTCCAGCAGAAACTGACCGACCTGGGCTTTAACATCGAAGAAGCCTCCTGGCTCAATCCGGTGCCTCACGTCTGGTCCGTGCACATTCGCGACAAAGACTGCGCGCTCTGCTTTACCAACGGTAAAGGTGCGACGAAAAAAGCGGCACTGGCCTCTGCGCTGGGTGAGTATTTTGAGCGTCTGTCCACCAACTATTTCTTCGCTGACTTCTGGCTGGGTGAAACCATCGCCAACGGCCCGTTCGTTCACTATCCGAACGAAAAATGGTTCCCGCTGACCGAAGACGATGAACTGCCGGAAGGCATTCTGGATGGCCGTCTGCGTGCCTTCTACGATCCGGAAAACGAACTGACCGCCAGCATGCTGATCGATCTGCAGTCTGGTAATGAAGAGCGTGGGATCTGCGCCCTGCCGTTCACCCGTCAGTCTGACGAGCAGACCGTCTATATCCCGATGAACATCGTCGGCAACCTGTATGTGTCTAACGGTATGTCCGCCGGTAACACCCGCAATGAAGCGCGCGTGCAGGGTCTCTCTGAAGTCTTCGAGCGTCATATCAAAAACCGTATTATTGCCGAATCCATCAGCCTGCCTGAAATTCCGGCAGACGTGCTGGCGCGCTACCCGGGCGTGGTGGAATCCATCGCCAAACTGGAAGCCGAAGGTTTCCCAATCTTTGCCTATGACGGCTCGCTGGGCGGTAAATATCCGGTTATCTGCGTCGTGCTGTTTAACCCGACTAACGGAACCTGCTTCGCCTCCTTCGGCGCGCACCCTGACTTCGGCGTGGCGCTGGAGCGTACCGTGACCGAGCTGCTGCAGGGCCGTAGCCTGAAAGATCTCGACGTATTCACCCCGCCAACGTTTGACGATGAAGAAGTGGCCGAGCACACCAACCTCGAAACCCACTTCATCGACTCCAGCGGTTTGATCTCCTGGGATATGTTCAAGCAGGACGCGGACTTTCCGTTCGTGGACTGGAGCTTTGCCGGTACCACCGAAGAAGAGTTCGCTACATTGATGGCAATCTTCAACGCCGAAGATCAGGAAGTCTACATTGCCGACTACGAACACCTGGGCGTTTACGCGTGCCGCATCATCGTACCTGGCATGTCCGATATCTACCCGGCGGAAGATCTGTGGCTCGCAAACAACAGCATGGGCGCGCACCTGCGTGAAACCCTACTCTCCCTGCCGGGCAGCGAGTGGGAAAAAGAAGATTATCTCAACCTGATAGCCCAGCTGGACGATGAAGGCCACGATGACTTTACCCGCGTGCGCGAGTTGCTGGGTCTGGCGACCGGGAAAGATAACGGCTGGTACACGCTGCGCATCGGTGAACTGAAAGCGATGCTGGCCCTCGCGGGCGGCGATCTGGATCAGGCTCTGGCCTGGACAGAATGGACCATGGAGTTTAACCAGTCGGTCTTCTCCGCCGAGCGCACCAACTATTACCGCTGCCTGCAAACCCTGCTGCTGCTTGCGCAGGAAGACGATCGTGAGCCACTGCAGTACCTGAACGCTTTCGTACGTATGTACGGTGCTGAAGCGGTTGAAGCCGCCAGCGCGGCGCTGAGCGGTGAAGAGCCGTTCTACGGTCTGCAGGCGGTTGACAGCGATCTGAAAGCCTTCCCGGCGCATCAGTCTCTGCTGAAGGCCTATGAAAAACTGCAGAAAGCAAAAGCCGCTTACTGGTCAAAATAAACGCATATAACATTAACGGCAGTAGGCGTATTCAATCGTCTGGGCTATATTACGGGGCAATTTCATTGCCCCGTTTTTTATTCTCTTCGGCAATGATTGTTGATTGTAATAATAAAGTTAAACACGGGTAAATATAATAATATTTGCCTGGGCTTTATTGTTACTTTTTATGGTAAATACTCCATATTAATTAACTGTTTCGAAGGGGGCCGAACGAAAAAATTCAACTCTTTTCATAACTTTTAAAATTTATTTTTATACGGATAATCAAATACTTACTCCGCATTTGTTGTAAAACCATACATACTGCGGGCCTATAAGCCAGGCGAGATATGATCTATATCAATTTCTCTTCTATAATGCTTTGTTAGTATCTCGTCGCCGACTTAATAAAGAGAGAGTTAGTGTGAAAGCTGACAACCCTTTTGATCTTTTACTCCCCGCCGCGATGGCAAAAGTTGCCGAAGAAGCGGGTGTCTATAAAGCAACGAAACACCCGATGAAGACGTTCTATCTGGCGATCACCGCTGGTGTGTTCATCTCTATCGCTTTCGTCTTCTACATCACCGCCACCACCGGTACTGCCGGAATGCCTTTCGGCATGGCCAAACTGATTGGCGGCATTTGCTTCTCACTGGGTCTGATTCTCTGCGTCATTTGCGGCGCCGACCTCTTCACCTCAACGGTGCTGATTGTTGTGGCGAAAGCCAGCGGAAGAATTACCTGGGGTCAACTGGCGCGCAACTGGCTTAACGTCTACGTTGGTAACCTGATTGGCTGTCTGCTCTTTGTTCTGTTGATGTGGCTCTCTGGCGAGTATATGACCGCCAACGGCGGCTGGGGGCTTAATGTCCTGCAAACCGCTGACCACAAAATGCATCACACATTTATCGAAGCCGTTGCTCTCGGCATCCTCGCAAACCTGATGGTCTGCCTGGCGGTCTGGATGAGCTACTCTGGCCGTAGCCTGATGGATAAAGCCATGATTATGGTTCTGCCGGTTGCGATGTTTGTTGCCAGCGGCTTCGAGCACAGTATTGCGAATATGTTCATGATCCCGATGGGGATTGTTATCCGCAACTTTGCAAGCCCGGAGTTCTGGACCGCAGTTGGTTCATCCCCGGAAAGTTTCTCTCACCTGACTATTATGAATTTCATTACTGATAACCTGATCCCCGTCACTATCGGGAACATTATCGGTGGGGGTCTGTTAGTTGGGTTGACATACTGGGTCATTTACCTGCGTGGCGGCGACCATCATTAATGGTTGTCTCAGGCAGTAAATAAAAAATCCACTTAAGAAGGTAGGTGTTACATGTCCGAGCTTAATGAAAAGTTAGCCACAGCCTGGGAAGGTTTTGCGAAAGGTGACTGGCAGAATGAAGTCAACGTGCGTGACTTCATTCAGAAAAACTATACCCCGTATGAAGGTGACGAATCCTTCCTGGCTGGCGCAACTGACGCGACCACCAAGCTGTGGGACAGCGTAATGGAAGGCGTTAAACTGGAAAACCGCACTCACGCGCCAGTTGATTTTGACACCTCCGTTGCATCCACCATCACTTCTCACGATGCTGGCTACATCAACAAAGCCCTTGAGAAAATTGTTGGTCTGCAGACTGAAGCACCACTGAAACGCGCCATCATCCCGTTCGGTGGTATCAAAATGGTTGAAGGTTCCTGCAAAGCGTATAACCGCGAGCTGGACCCAATGCTGAAAAAAATCTTCACCGAATACCGCAAAACCCATAACCAGGGCGTATTCGATGTTTATACCAAAGACATTCTGAACTGCCGTAAGTCTGGCGTTCTGACTGGTCTGCCAGATGCCTATGGCCGTGGCCGTATTATCGGTGACTACCGTCGCGTTGCGCTGTACGGTATCGACTTCC
The DNA here is from genome assembly GCF_047530715.1 of Enterobacter sp. 04-C-12-SI-ECC. Lineage (NCBI taxonomy): Bacteria > Pseudomonadati > Pseudomonadota > Gammaproteobacteria > Enterobacterales > Enterobacteriaceae > Enterobacter > Enterobacter sp. 04-C-12-SI-ECC. The sequence continues at coordinate 82,156 of NZ_JBLKDI010000018.1, read as the reverse complement.
TGATGAAAGACAAATACGCGCAGTTCGTTTCCCTGCAGTCTGACCTGGAAAACGGCGTAAACCTGGAAGCGACTATCCGTCTGCGTGAAGAAATTGCTGAACAGCACCGCGCGCTGGGTCAGATCAAAGAGATGGCGGCTAAATACGGCTGTGATATCTCTGGTCCTGCGACCAACGCTCAGGAAGCTATCCAGTGGACCTACTTCGGCTACCTGGCCGCAGTTAAGTCTCAGAACGGTGCAGCAATGTCCTTCGGCCGCGTATCCACCTTCCTGGATGCGTACATCGAACGTGACCTGAAAGCAGGCAAAATCACCGAGCAAGACGCTCAGGAAATGATTGACCACCTGGTCATGAAACTGCGTATGGTTCGCTTCCTGCGTACCCCAGAATATGATGAACTGTTCTCTGGTGACCCAATCTGGGCAACCGAATCTATCGGTGGTATGGGCGTTGACGGTCGTACGCTGGTTACCAAAAACAGCTTCCGCTTCCTGAACACCCTGTACACCATGGGTCCTTCTCCGGAGCCGAACATCACCGTTCTGTGGTCTGAAAAACTGCCTCTGAACTTCAAGAAATTCGCCGCTAAAGTGTCCATCGACACCTCTTCTCTGCAGTACGAGAACGATGACCTGATGCGTCCGGACTTCAACAACGACGACTACGCTATCGCTTGCTGCGTAAGCCCAATGGTTGTTGGTAAACAAATGCAGTTCTTCGGTGCGCGTGCAAACCTGGCGAAAACCATGCTGTACGCTATCAACGGCGGCGTTGATGAAAAACTGAAAATGCAGGTTGGTCCTAAGTCTGAGCCAATCAAAGGCGACGTGCTGAACTATGACGAAGTCATGGAGCGCATGGACCACTTCATGGACTGGCTGGCTAAGCAGTACGTGACCGCGCTGAACGTTATCCACTACATGCACGACAAGTACAGCTACGAAGCCTCTCTGATGGCGCTGCACGACCGTGACGTTATCCGCACCATGGCGTGTGGTATCGCAGGTCTGTCCGTTGCGGCGGACTCCCTGTCTGCAATCAAATACGCGAAAGTTAAACCAATTCGTGACGAAGACGGTCTGGCCGTAGACTTCGAAATCGAAGGTGAATACCCGCAGTTTGGTAACAACGACGCTCGTGTTGATGACATGGCGGTTGACCTGGTAGAACGTTTCATGAAGAAAATTCAGAAACTCACTACCTACCGTAACGCTATCCCGACTCAGTCTGTTCTGACCATCACCTCTAACGTTGTGTATGGTAAGAAAACCGGTAACACCCCAGACGGTCGTCGTGCTGGCGCGCCATTTGGCCCAGGTGCTAACCCAATGCACGGTCGTGACCAGAAAGGTGCTGTAGCTTCTCTGACCTCCGTTGCTAAACTGCCGTTTGCTTACGCGAAAGATGGTATCTCTTACACCTTCTCTATCGTGCCAAACGCGCTGGGTAAAGACGACGAAGTGCGTAAAACTAACCTCGCGGGTCTGATGGATGGTTACTTCCACCACGAAGCGTCCATCGAAGGTGGTCAGCACCTGAACGTGAACGTAATGAACCGTGAAATGCTGCTCGACGCGATGGAACATCCTGAGAAATATCCTCAGCTGACCATCCGCGTATCTGGCTACGCAGTACGTTTTAACTCCCTGACGAAAGAACAGCAGCAGGACGTTATCACCCGTACTTTCACTCAGTCCATGTAAGTGGAATTGACTGAAATCACGCGTTAAAAAGCGTACAATAAAGGCTCCACGCAAGTGGGGCCTTTTTAACACCCTCGCTTCACCAGTCTCTTTTGTCCGCTATCTATACTTTATGGATAACAGCCAAAACAGACTCGACATAGCCTTTGAGCTGTGCAACTACACAGGCCCCCGGATGGGCCAAATTCGGAGATATCACCGCAATGTCAACTATTGGTCGCATTCACTCCTTTGAATCCTGTGGCACCGTCGATGGCCCGGGGATCCGCTTTATTACCTTTTTCCAGGGCTGCCTGATGCGCTGCCTGTACTGCCATAACCGCGACACCTGGGACACGCACGGCGGTAAAGAAGTCACCGTGGAAGATCTGATGAAAGAGGTGGTGACCTACCGCCACTTTATGAACGCATCCGGCGGTGGCGTGACCGCGTCCGGCGGTGAAGCTATTCTTCAGGCTGAGTTTGTCCGCGACTGGTTCCGCGCCTGCCATAAAGAAGGCATTCATACCTGTCTCGACACCAACGGCTTTGTACGCCGCTACGATCCGGTCATTGATGAACTGCTCGACGTGACCGATCTGGTGATGCTCGATCTCAAACAAATGAACGATGAGATCCACCAGAATCTGGTTGGCGTTTCTAACCACCGTACGCTGGAGTTTGCCAAATACATCGCCGATAAAGGCATCAAAACCTGGATCCGCTACGTTGTTGTTCCCGGCTGGTCAGATGACGATGACTCCGCGCATCGCCTGGGTGAATTTACCCGCGACATGGGCAACGTCGAGAAAATTGAGCTTCTGCCCTATCACGAACTGGGTAAACATAAATGGGTGGCGATGGGCGAAGAGTACAAGCTTGATGGCGTGAAGCCGCCGAAAAAAGAGACGATGGAACGCGTGAAAGGTATTCTTGAGCAGTACGGCCACAAGGTCATGTATTAAAGAGAAGGCCCGGTAAGAACCGGGCCTTTTTATATTCTATTTAAAGACGCCGTTAATTACGGAGGTCACAATTGCCGTACTCAGCGCAATTAAGACCAGGTCGTCCCCGACCACGCGCCATTCATAGCCCGGGTAAGAAGGAAGCTGGCCGAGCATAGAGGCTGGTACGGTCTTCTTCTCAATGCCCGGAGGAAGTGGTTTACCGCGTGCGAGGTTTTTCGCAATCCCCGGAGGCAGAGACTCATAGCCCGTTAAGCCATAATTCAGGGCCAGGTGGCGGGCATGATCGAAGCTCACGCGAGCGTCGACGTCATTACCGACATCTTTGCTGTTTTTGAAGCTCTTATCCGATTTTCCAGGGTTTTCCTTTCCGCTATTTTGCTTATTACCATGGTTACCGGAATTACCAGAATTTCCGTTACCATGATTGCCGCCATTACCTTGTCCGCCACTGTTTCCATGACCACCGCCATTCCCGTTTCCAGGATTCGCCATGACCGGAGCCGTTGCAAACGTTAAAGACAACACTACGGCAAGTGCGGTAGTGGAAAAACGACGTATAGACATGATTGTTGCCTTTTGTGGTAGAACTCATTTGAATTATCGCCAGGCGGGAAAAACAAACAATGCGTAAAAGTCTTATATGTGACAGGGACAAAAAAGCCTGTCATCGACAGGCTTTTATTTAATCAGGCGTGCGCCACAGGGGTTGGATGCTCGCCCGCTTTGCGCAGCAGCATCAGGAGATAAATAAACGACACGCTGGCAATCATGATAAACAGCAAATTATCGGAATAATTCTGCATCAGCATCGCGGTAAATGTCGGTCCCAGCAGGCTACCGATGGTATAGCTTAATAATAGCGCCTGGTTCATTGCCACGAGCTGGTGATGTTCTACTTTCTCACAGGCCCACGCCATCGCGACCGGGTAAAGCGTGAATCCTGCGGCCCCAAGAATAAACAGTGCAGGCGCCATCGCGGCGTTGCTGAGCATCGCAAGGCATCCCATGATCACCACGAAGACCTGAACGCGCAGCACCAGCAGACGACCAAAACGGTCCGCCAGGCGGCCAATCGGCCATTGCCCCACAATACCCGCACTGACCATCACCGCCATCCAGAAACCAATTCCGGAATCGCTGACGCCCTGATGATTCAGGTAGAGCGGCATCAGGCCATAGAGCGAGCCCAGTACAATTCCCGAAATAATGCAGCCGTTTACGCCCAGACGCGCCTGGCGAAGTCTCAACATCGGCCAGACGTGGGTCGCTTCCTGATGTTCGCTGTTCTGGTTCACAATGCGCGTAAAGAGCAGCGGCAGGATCGCGGCCAGCACCATGCCGGTTACCCACGGCAGCACGCTCATCAGGTCGGTTGGCAGTTTGCTGACCATCAGTTGACCCAGAACGGTACCGACGTAGTAAACCATCATATAGGCCGCCAGCAGACGTCCGCGGTTGCGGGAGGTACCGCTACACATCAGCGCGCTTTCAACCACCACCCAAATCATCGCGCAGCCGACGCCGGCGATAAAGCGCCATGCCATCCAGCTCCAGAAGCCCACCATCAGACCCAGCCCGGCGCACCCGGCAGCGAAAATCAGCGAGGCCAGATAATAGCTGCGATTAAAGCCAAAACGCTTAATCAGGCTACCGGTTAATAATGTGCCCAACAGGTTCCCGGTAAAAAAGGACGAGCTGACCATACCCACCTGCCAGGTCGGTAAGTTTTCATGGGCGAGCCACAGCGGGACGAGCGTGTTTAACACGGCGATCGCCAGGGTCAACAGAAGCAGGCCACAGAGCAACAGGAGCACTGGCCGGGTATAGGTGGTCATGGATTAAAAACCGTGAGGAAGTTCAGATTTCGTGCGCATCATGCCACTGGCAAAAACAAAGTCAATCCACAGATTTAGCCGGCTCGCACAATATGTTCCCTGTCGATTTAAAAAACTTATCCTGCTAATGCAGCGCCTGCTATAGATATTAATTATGTATCTGTTTTTATTTATTAATGACCTAAATTAAAACAAAACGACAGTCGAAAAATTTCATGAATGAAAAAAAGAAAAGCCGGGCGCTATGTCCCGGCTTTTTATAACGAAAAATGAAATTAGCTGGCGATAGCCATACCGACCGTCATATGCAGGCCGTAAAACACACCGCGACCAATTAACTCCCCTGCCAGCACCAGCACAAAAGCCAGTGACAGGAGCGGCAGTGCAGGCTGATAAGCTTTAAGCTGAGGGGCGATCCAGCACACCAGCGCAGCTGCCAGCAACACCACGCGCCAGGCCATCAGCGAACCGTAGTCCGGCACCAGCGCAGAAGCCTGCTGGATAGAGCTGTGAATGGTTGCCAGCTCGGCCCCCTGCATCAGGGCGACCATCGCGCTCACCACCAGCGCCAGCAGCGAAACGGCTGGCAGCAGACGCATTGCCCAACCGTTTACCCCCGCCACGCGCAGCAGCAGGTAGCCCAGCAGCGGCCCGCCGATAAACATCGTCAGGAAGAAGCTCATCGGCGTCCAGACGCTGTACCAGGTTGGAACGGTATCGATAGTGTTATAGACGCGCACCATCATCCACACGAACACCACGCCCAATACCATGGTGACGATCAGCCACAGGCTGCGCAGGCCCGCAGGCAATTTCTTCAACGCAGCCAGCAGCCACCCCAGCCCGCCGACGGCAAAGAAGATTGCCCCGCTGGCAATTTCGTTACTGAGCGACGACGCCCCCACGCGGTTCAGGGAGTTGAACGCGCGCATCGGTGAGCCCAGGTGCAGCGTAGAGGCGATAAATCCAATCCCCATCAGCACCCACAGGCCAAACATGCTCAACACTAAACGCTGCTGCTGTTCGGCATTGAGGTTCCCTTTTAACAGCGCCAGCGCCAGAACAATAAAGCCGCCCACTACGCACTGCCCAAAGACCGTGAAGATCATCAGCGGCCATTCATGCCATCCACTTCCCATCTCACACCTCCTTCGGATTTGCCAGGTAGCCGGTGGTGTCACCCGTCGGACGGCTGTTGGCGTTAGGTTTAATGACAATACTCGGCTTGGTGAAGTGCGCGGACGGCAGCGGTGCCACAGCGGCAAGCTGACCGTGTTTCTGACGCAGCTCTTCTATCGGACCAAAATCCAGCGCGCGCAGCGGGCAGGACTCGACGCAGATTGGCTTTTTGCCGTCCGCTACGCGGCTGTGGCAGCCGTCGCACTTGGTCATATGTCCTTTGGCGGCGTTGTACTGCGGCGCGCCGTACGGGCACGCCATATGGCAGTAGCGACAGCCGATGCAGACATCTTCATCCACCACCACAAAACCGTCCTCCCGCTTGTGCATCGCCCCGCTCGGGCACACCTTGGTGCAGGCCGGATCTTCACAGTGGTTACAGGCAATCGACAGGTAATAGGCAAAGACGTTCTGATGCCAGACGCCGTTATCTTCCTGCCAGTCGCCCCCGGCGTATTCGTAAATACGGCGGAAGCTCACGTCCGGGGTGAGATCTTTATAATCTTTACAGGCCAGCTCGCAGGTTTTGCACCCGGTGCAACGGCTGGAATCAATGAAAAATCCATACTGGGTTGTCATCGGTTACTCCTTAAACCTTTTCAACCTGGACAAGGTTTGTGTGAGACGGGTTGCCTTTCGCCAGCGGCGACGGACGCTGCGTGGTCAGGACGTTAATACTGCCTGCCTGGTCGATGCGGTTGGCATCCGGGCTGTACCAGGCCCCTTCCCCCAGTGCCACTACGCCAGGCATCATGCGCGGTGTCACTTTGGCTTCAATGTGTACCTCGCCGCGACCGTTAAAGATACGCACGCGATCCCCGTTACGGATACCACGTGCTTTGGCATCCATCGGGTTGATCCACATCTCCTGGCGGCAGGCGGCCTTCAGTACGTCAACGTTGCCGTAGGTGGAGTGCACGCGCGCCTTGTAGTGGAAACCGGTCAGCTGCAGCGGGAATTTCGCCGTCAGCGGATCGTTATAGTTTTCGAACCCCGGCGTGTAGATCGGCAGCGGATCGATAACATCTCCTTCCGGCAGCTCCCAGGTAGACGCGATTTTTGCCAGTGCTTCGGAGTAGATTTCGATTTTGCCCGACGGCGTGGTCAGCGGATTCGCCTGCGGATCTTCACGGAACGCTTTATACGCCACGTGATGCCCTTCCGGGTCACGCTGCTTGTACATGCCCTGCTTGCGGAAGGTGTCGAAGTCCGGCAGATCGGGAATTGCTTTACGAGAGAGCTCGTGCAGATGGCGCATCCACCCTTCCTGAGTACGCCCTTCGGTAAACTGCTGTTCGACGCCCAATCGCTTCGCCAGTTCGGAGGTCATCTCATAGATGGTTTTGCACTCGAAGCGCGGCTTGATGGCCTGGTCGGTAAAGATCACGTAGGACATGTTGCCGCAGGAAGCGTCCAGCGCGAAATCCATCTGCTCAGACGCGGTGCAGTCCGGCAGCAGAATATCGGCATATTTTGCCGAGGAGGTCATGTGGCAGTCGATCACCACAATCATCTCGCACTTCTTGTCGTCCTGCAGAATTTCATGGGTGCGGTTGATTTCCGAGTGCTGGTTGATAAGGCAGTTGCCGGCGTAGTTCCAGATCATCTTGATCGGCACATCCAGCTTGTCTTTGCCCCGAACGCCGTCGCGCAGCGCGGTCATTTCCGGGCCGCGCTCGATCGCGTCAGTCCACATAAACATGGAGATGCTGGTCTGAACCGGGTTATCCAGCGTCGGCATCCGCTCAAACGGCACTTCATAAGAACCTTCGCGCGCGCCGGTGTTACCGCCATGAACGCCGATGTTGCCGGTCAGAATTGAAAGCATGGAGATAGCGCGGGTGGCGATTTCACCATTCGCATGACGCTGCGGTCCCCAGCCCTGGCTGATGTAGGCCGGTTTAGCTGAACCAATCTCACGCGCCAGCTGAACAATGCGCTCGACCGGAATACCGGTGATGGTGGAGGCCCACTCCGGCGTTTTCGCTACGCCGTCGCTGCCCTGGCCGAGAATATATGCCTTGTAGTGACCATTTGCAGGGGCACTGGCTGGCAGCGTTTTCTCGTCATAACCGACGCAGTATTTGTCAAGGAACGGCTGATCGACGAGGTTTTCAGTAATCATCACCCACGCCAGCGCGGAAACCAGTGCCGCATCGGTACCGGGACGAATGGGGATCCACTCATCTTCGCGCCCGGCACCGGTGTCGGTATAGCGCGGATCAATAATGATCATGCGGGCATTAGATTTGGCGCGGGCCTGCTCGAGGTAGTACGTCACCCCGCCGCCGCTCATGCGGGTTTCGCCCGGGTTGTTACCGAACAGGACGACCAGCTTACTGTTTTCGATATCGGACGGGCTGTTGCCGTCGGCCCAGCCGCCGTAGGTGTAGTTCAGACCTGCGGCAATCTGTGCGGAAGAGTAGTCGCCGTAGTGGTTGAGATAACCGCCGCAGCAGTTCATCAGACGCGCGACCAGCGTTTTACCCGGTGGCCAGGAGCGAGTCAGCGTGCCGCCCAGCGTCCCGGTGCCATAGTTCAGGTAGATGGACTCGTTGCCGTACTCTTTGATCAGGCGCTGCATGTTGGTGGCGATAATGTCGTAGGCTTCGTCCCAGCTAATGCGCTCAAACTTCCCTTCCCCACGCTTACCGACACGCTTCATTGGGTATTTCAGACGATCCGGGTTGTAGACGCGGCGACGCATGGAGCGACCGCGCAGGCAGGCGCGAACCTGGTGTAACCCTTCGTAGTTATCGTCCCCGGTGTTGTCGGTTTCGACATACTTAATTTCGCCATCCACCACGTGCATACGCAGCGGACAACGGCTACCGCAGTTTACGGTACACGCACTCCACACCACTTTTTCCGGAGCTGCGGCTGCGGATAGTGCGTCCGCCGCCGACGCCAGCCGGGTAAAAGGGAGCGTGAAGGCGCTGCTGGCTACAGCCAGGCCGCCTATTGCCGTGGTTTTCATCAACCCACGGCGAGTGACCTCGGCAGCCATTAACGCTTCAGGCGCTTTGATTTTCATAGAGACTCACTTTGGTTGCTCACAAAGAAAAAAGAGGCGGCACGAACCGCTATATAGTTTTGTAAATAACGAATTTCTTCGTTATCAGCGTCTTATGCTGACTTTCATTCGGAGGAGTATTACTACTTTAGAGGGGGGGGGTATTGCGTCGTGTCAATTCAGAGGCATAAAAAAAGCGCCCGAAGGCGCTTTTTTGTTGTGAGGCAAAGAATTAGCCGATGTACTGCTGGCCTTTCATGTATGGACGCAGCACTTCAGGGATCTCGATGCGGCCATCTGCCTGCTGGTAGTTTTCCAGCACAGCAACCAGCGTACGGCCAACAGCCAGACCAGAACCGTTCAGGGTATGCACCAGACGGGTTTTCTTGTCAGATTTGCTGCGGCAGCGTGCCTGCATGCGGCGCGCCTGGAAATCCCAGACGTTAGAGCAGGAGGAGATTTCACGGTAGGTGTTCTGTGCGGGCACCCAGACTTCCAGGTCGAAGGTTTTGCAGGCACCAAAGCCCATGTCACCGGAGCACAGCGCCATGCGGCGATACGGCAGGCCCAGCAGCTCCAGCACTTTTTCCGCATGGCCAGTCATCTCTTCCAGCGCGTCCATGGATTCTTCCGGACGGACAATCTGCACCATCTCGACTTTGTCGAACTGGTGCATACGGATCAGACCACGGGTGTCGCGACCGTAAGAACCGGCTTCTGAACGGAAGCACGGAGAGTGTGCCGTCAGCTTGATTGGCAGATCGTCTTCGTCAATGATCTCATCACGCACGAGGTTGGTCAGCGGCACTTCCGCGGTTGGGATCAGCGCATAGTTGCTGCTGTCTGCTTCTTCATCCAGCGGACGGGTATGGAACAGATCGCCGGCAAATTTCGGCAGCTGGCCCGTACCGTACAGCGTATCGTGGTTAACCAGATACGGAACATAGGTTTCGCTGTAGCCGTGCTGCTCGGTGTGCAGATCCAGCATGAATTGCGCCAGGGCGCGGTGCAGATGGGCAATCTGACCTTTCATTACTACGAAGCGAGAGCCGGTCAGCTTAACCGCAGCGGCAAAGTCCAGGCCCGCGTGCATTTCGCCCAGCGTCACGTGATCGCGCACTTCGAAGTCAAACTCGCGAGGCGTACCCCAGCGCTTCACTTCAACGTTGTCGTTCTCGTCTTTGCCGACAGGCACGCTGTCGTCAGGAATGTTCGGGATAGCCAGAGCGATGTCACGAATTTCGGCCTGAAGAACGTCCAGCTCCGCTTTCGCCTGATCCAGCTCTTCACCCAGCTTGTTCACTTCCAGGCGTAATGGCTCAATATCTTCCCCGCGCGCTTTCGCCTGGCCAATGGATTTCGATCGAGAGTTACGCTCTGCCTGCAGATTTTCAGTTTGTACCTGCAGTACTTTACGACGCTCTTCAAGAGCGCGCAGCTTATCTACATCCAGCTTAAAGCCCCGGCGTGCCAGTTTTTCAGCGACTGCGTCTGGCTCATTACGCAGCAGATTGGGATCGAGCATGCTTATCCTGTGCTTATCGAATTAAAATAGGAAATGTGACCACAGCCTGCGGTCACAAGGATACAATTGCCAACATTACCGCAACGATTGAACTAACGGTAGCGTTTTATAGGGCTATTTTGATCCTGTCCGGCGAGCCAGGTGAGCTTTTCACCAATCTTGCCTTCAAGACCTCTGTTTGTGGGATGATAATAGCGCGTTTGTGCCATCTCCTGCGGGAAATATTCCTCCCCGGCGGCGTAGGCATTGGGTTCATCATGAGCGTAACGGTACTCCTGCCCGTAACCCATCTCTTTCATCAGTTTGGTTGGCGCATTGCGCAGATGAACCGGCACATCGTAGTCCGGGCGCTCGCGCGCATCCGACATCGCTGCTTTAAACGCGGTATAGACCGCATTGCTTTTCGGCGCGCAGGCCAGATAGACAATTGCCTGCGCAATGGCGCGTTCGCCTTCCGCCGGGCCTACGCGGGTGAAGCAGTCCCAGGCTGAAAGCGCAACCTGCATGGCGCGCGGGTCGGCATTGCCAACATCTTCTGACGCAATCGCCAGACAGCGGCGCGCAACGTATAGCGGATCGCCACCTGCGGTAATGATACGTGCGTACCAGTAGAGCGCCGCATCCGGCGCGCTGCCGCGTACGGACTTATGCAGCGCCGAGATCAGGTCGTAGAAACGGTCGCCTTTATTATCGAAACGCGCGCTGCGCTCTCCGGCAATTTCCGTGAGCAGTTCAGGCTTCAATACGCGCTTGCCCGCATCGTCCACTTCGGCCATATCGGCCATCATTTCGAGCGTGTTCAGCGCGCGGCGCGCATCGCCGTTGACCAGCTCCGCAATCGCACGTCGCGTGTCGTCAGGCAGAACGATATCCTGCCCGCCGTAACCCCGCGCTTTGTCGTCCATTGCCTGGGTCAGAACCTTTTCGATATCTTCCGTGGTCAGGGATTTAAGCAGGTAGACGCGGGCGCGGGACAGCAGCGCCGAGTTGAGTTCAAACGACGGGTTTTCGGTGGTCGCGCCGATGAAAAAGATCGTCCCGTCCTCAATGTGCGGCAGGAAAGCATCCTGCTGGCTCTTGTTGAAGCGGTGGACTTCATCGACAAAGAGAATGGTGCGGCGTCCGGCATTGCGGTTTTGACGCGCGCGCTCGATCGCCTCGCGGATCTCCTTCACGCCAGACGTTACCGCCGAGATACGCTCAACGTCCGCGTTGGCATAGCGGGCGATCACTTCAGCGAGCGTGGTTTTTCCGGTGCCGGGCGGCCCCCAGAGGATCATGGAGTGCAGATGCCCCGCCTCAATAGCGCGCGGCAAGGGTTTCCCCGCAGCCAGCAGATGCTGCTGACCGATGTACTGCGCTAAATTTTCTGGCCGCATACGGGCGGCCAGAGGTTGAAACGCATTATCTGAAAAATCGAGCGACAGGTTGCTCACTCACGCCTCTTACTTATTGCGTTGGTCGTCCACCGTTACGCCCTGCGGCGGGGTAAAGGTGAATTTCGATGCGTCAACGGCGCCGTTTTGCTGAGACTTAAGCTGGTAGCTGCTGCGCTGATCGTCCTGCTCAACCGCGCCGAACTGATTAATGGTACCGTTGGTGCTTACGTTGATGGTGAACTGCTTCAGATTGCCGTTGCTGCCTTTCGGCGTCAGGACAAACTCATCACCGTTCTGTTTAATGTTGTACTGCTGCCAGTCGCTGGTCTGATTGCGGGCGATCAGCATAAACGGCGTATTGCTGGTCGCGTCTTTCAGCCAGGTCGCAGTGGCCTGCTCAACAAACGGGTTGAAGAACCACAGGGTTTTACCGTCAGAAACCAGAATGCTCTCATCCGGCTGGGTCATGTGCCAGTTAAACAGATTGGGGCGTTTCACCCACAAATCACCCTGTCCTTCCTGCACCGCGTTGCCGCTGCCGTCCGTCACTTTTTGCGTGAAGCTGGCGTGGAAGCTGCTTACTTTATCCAGTCGGCTTTTAAGGTCGCTGGCTGCATCAGCCCAGACGCTGCTGGCTACAAAACTGGTGAGTAATGCACAGGCGATGGCGATTTTTTTCATTGTTATTCCTTAAAATACGTCTTCCCGAAATGGGGTTTCCGTTTCTATTCTGGACCTGCCCGAAGGCAGGCAACAGAAGAATATGCTTAATTTTTGCTGATTTACCCTTCTTTGCAATCGCTGAAGGTTAATCAAACGGCGGCGGAGCCAGCACCTCACGGTTACCGTTGTGCCCCTGCTCGCTCACAATGCCCTGCGCTTCCATCTGCTCGATGATGCGCGCCGCGCGGTTATAGCCGATGCGGAACTGACGCTGCACGCCAGAGATGGACGCTTTGCGTTTTTCAGTAACGAAATTAACCGCCTGGTCGAATAACGGATCCAGCTCTTCGCCGCCGTCAAAGCCACCACCGCCGCCTTCGCTTTCGCTGTCGGAGGTAATGCCGTCAACGTACTGCGGACGTCCGCGCGCCTTCCAGTCCTGCACCACGGCGTGTACTTCCTGGTCGCGAACAAACGCGCCGTGTACGCGCACCGGAGAGGTGGAGTTCGGGCCGGAGTACAGCATGTCACCCATTCCCAGCAGCGACTCAGCGCCGCCCTGGTCAAGAATAGTACGGGAGTCGATTTTGCTCGAAACGGTAAACGCAATACGGGTCGGAATATTCGCCTTAATCAGACCGGTGATAACGTCCACGGACGGACGCTGGGTCGCCAGCACCAGGTGAATACCTGCCGCACGCGCTTTCTGTGCCAGACGCGCGATCAGCTCTTCCACTTTCTTCCCGACGGTCATCATCAGGTCGGCGAATTCATCCACCAGCACGACGATATAAGGCAGTTTCTCCAGCACAGGATGCTGGGCATCCATGCTGTCACCCGGCTTCCAGTAAGGGTCCGGAATCGGACGACCCATGCGCGCCGCCTCGGCGATCTTCTCGTTATAACCGGCCAGGTTACGCACGCCCAGCGCCGACATCAGCTTGTAGCGACGCTCCATTTCATTGACGCTCCAGCGCAGGGCGTTGGCGGCGTCCTTCATGTCGGTGACCACTTCCGTCAGCAGGTGCGGAATGCCTTCGTAGACCGACAGTTCGAGCATTTTCGGGTCGATCATGATGAAACGCACGTCTTCAGGCTGCGCTTTGTAGAGCATGCTCAGGATCATGGCGTTCACGCCGACCGATTTACCGGAACCGGTAGTACCCGCTACCAGCAGGTGAGGCATTTTCGCGAGGTCTGCCACCACCGGGTCGCCGGCGATATCTTTACCCAACACCACGGTCAGAGGAGATGGGTTATCGCGGAACTTGGTGTTATCCAGCACTTCACGCAGGTAAACGGTCTGACGTTTCTTGTTCGGCAGCTCAAGGCCAACGTACGGTTTACCCGGAATCACTTCCACCACACGTACCGCCACGGTCGACAGAGAACGCGCCAGGTCGCGGGAGAGGTTAGAAATACGCGCGGCTTTGACGCCCGGCGCCAGGTTCAGTTCGAAACGGGTGATCACCGGACCCGGCGAGTAGTTCACCACGTCCGCCTTAATGCGGAAGTCTGCCAGACGGGCTTCCACCAGACGGGCCATCTGCTCCAGGGCAAACGTATCAACCGGTTCGACTTCAGCCGGTGGCGGCGTCAGCAGATCCAGCGACGGCAGCGGCGTGCTCGGACGCTGCAGAGGACGGCTATCACCGTTACGCATCAGCAGCGGGTGAATCAGGCTCTCCTGCGGCTGCGGTGCTGGCTGCTGGTACTGCGTAGGCTGCTGTTGTGGCTGCTGCGGTTGCGCATATGGCTGCTGAACAGGTTGCTGCGGCTGCGCGTAAGTCTGTGCCTGCGGCGCTGGCGGCTGACGCACAGGCTCAGCTTCAGGCATCACGCTTGGGGTGAACAGCGGCTCGCTCGGGCCATCATCCACCAGATCTTTCATCGGCGAGAACTCGAAATCCGATAATGAGAACGGGTTCGCACCAGCTGGCTGTTCACCTGAGTAACGCTGCTGCTGGGTTGCCGCAAACTGACGCGCTAATTCGGCTTCAGCAGCGTCATCTTCGTCTTCCAGCATAGGTTCATCATGCTGATAGTCTTCACCGTAGCGCTGATTCTGCTGCGCGGCGAACTGGCGCGCCAGCTCGTCCTGCTGCATTTCATCAGCATCATCTTCGTAGTCCGTCCCACGCGCTTTCTCTTCGGCCATCCGCTGGGAAGGCAGCTTGATCCCATAGGAGGCAAGCTCACGACGAGTTGGAACGCGGACGCGGTTAGGGCGAGGCAGTTGCGGACCAATTCCCTCTTTCACCTGCGGACGCGGCGCACCGCCCGTTGCCAGGCTAAAGACAGGTGCCGCCGCCGCTGCGGCTGCGGCTGCGGTAGCCTGCTTCACGCTTTCCGCTACGGGGGCAACAGCAGGCGTCGGGTCGACCGGTGGAACCGAAACCGACGGGGCTTTTGGCGCAGGTTCCTGCACCGGTTCAGGCACAGGCTGATACCATGCCGCCAGCTGTTCGCGCTCACGAGCACGGCGTTCTTCAACTTCTTCAAAATAGTACATTGGCGGACGAGACGGTTTCACCTCTTCCACCACCTCAGGTTCAGGCTGAGGCTCGACATAAGGCTGCACAGGTTCAACCGGTTCAGGCACGTACTCCTGATAAGGCTGGGCCGCAGGCTGCTCATAGTGCTGCTGTTCATACTCAGGTTGCGGCGGCTGATAAGGCTGCTGCCACTGCTCCTGCTGCACGGGGATATAGCTCTCTGGTTCCGGCGCGATAACAGGCTCCGGCGTGTGGACACCCGGCGCGGTCTGCCAGGCAACCTGAGGCTGCTGAATAGCGGATTCCGGAGGCGGAACCGGCGCGGATGGCATCACGGCTTCGACAGGCGCGGCATACGCCTGTGATGCTGTCGTTGCGGCTGCGGCCGCGGCAACCGGCGCGGTAACGGTATGGCCGTTAAGCAGCGGATCGTATTCATCGAAATCACCCGGCATCGCCCGGTTGCCGGAGAAAAGCACATCATCAGGATCGACTGCACTACCCGCTGCGCGGTACTCCACCTGCTCGTCTTCATCCATACGCTTACCGGAGAAGAGCGCCGCGTCGGTTTTACGTCCAAGCGGGTTGGCAAATTTTTCAGCAACGCGCTGGCGACGCGCCAGGGCACCGCGCAGAATACGAGCACGACGAGATTCACGACGTTGCACCGGCGCATCGTCTTCCTCTTCGTACTCATCTTCATATTCTTCTTCATCGACCCACGTGTCGTCGCGGCGGGTACGGTTGCTCGCGAAGGTCAGGATCGTCAGAATAAAGCTGCCGATCTTTTCGGCAATGCTCACCCATGACCAGCCGGTAAACAGCGTCAGCCCGGCCGCCCAGATGCAGAGCAGCGCCAGCGTGCCGCCGCTGCTGTGAAGCATCGGCTGTAGCGCAGAGCTCAGCAGGCTGCCAATCACCCCACCGGAGGCGAAGTACCAAATATCATCGGCATTAATCGCCGCCAGCCCGCAGGAGGTGAGGATCAGCGCCAGGGCGCCAATCAGGCGCAGGGAAACCGCAAAATAGTCGATGTAATCATCGTTCTGACGATGACGCCATGCAAACCAGCATCCGCCAATGATTATGACGGGAATGGTGTAGGCCATCACACCGAAAATGAAAAAGAGCGTGTCCGCAAGCCAGGCTCCGGGTACGCCACCTAAATTATGGATAGGCTCATGCCACGCGGTTTGCGACCAACTGGGATCGGAGGGGTTGAAACTGAGTAAGGCTGCCATCAGCCAGACGGCAAAAAGGGCAATAACGATCAGCAAAGCCTCGAGGAGACGACGTCCGCTGCTTAGCTTCGATAGTGTGACTTCTTTGTCTTCAGTGTATTCCTGGCTCAAGAAAGGCTCTCCAGGTATCAGGCATATCCTGCCTGTTTGCTAAAACGGACAACAGCGCCGGGGCTCCCCGGCACTGTTGCTGTATGGATTAACAGGAGTGTAATCAAACTACGCTGATTTTGCACCTGTTCCGTGTTAGCGCGTCTTAATAACCAGACGATTGCTCTGTTTGACCTCTTCCATCACCACATAGGTACGGGTGTCGTTCACGCCTGGCAGACGCAGCAGGGTTTCCCCCAGCAGCTTACGGTAGGCGGACATATCAGGCACACGGGTTTTCAACAGGTAGTCGAAATCACCGGACACCAGATGACACTCTTGAATTTCTTCAAGTTTTTGTACAGCGGCGTTAAATTGCTCAAACACATCCGGCGCACCACGATTCAGAGTAATCTCAACAAATACCAGAAGTGAGGCATCCAGATAATGCGGGTTCAGCAGAGCCGTATAGCCCTGAATAAAACCCTGTCTTTCCAGTCGGCGCACACGCTCAAGGCACGGCGTCGGGGAAAGTCCCACACGTTTTGAAAGCTCGACGTTGGAAATACGCCCATCCTTTTGCAATTCATTAAGAATGTTACGATCGATACGGTCGAGATCTTTGCCAGGGCGCTTCTTGCTATCTACCATTATTATTGTCTCTCTGTATTCCTTCCCTACTCCTGCCTGGACCCTGTGCACATCACTGTTCAGAGCCTGTACCCGTTAGTCATCACATCGCCTGGTTATGTATTAGACGCGATGCGGATTCGGGTTCTGTTGGTAAGAAGACCGCTGCCCGAAGGCTGTCACCGACATCACGTATGGCGTCTGTCCACGCCATGCGTAGATTTCACTGACACGGTAAAAATGGCATTTACGTGCATGCCTATGCGGCATACGGTTAACGCGGTTTTTTTTCTTCCTTGAATGTTTTCGCAAATGCGCAGGGGATTGTCAAAGCAAAACATCGTTTTTTAGTACAAGATGCCGGATATTCATTACGGGGGGGTATTAATCCTCATTTTACTGCTTTATAAACGAGCGGTTTTCAGTAGAAAACGTGACGTAACGGCACTGGATTCATCGGGCGCAGCTATTGCATATATCGAAAGCAAAATCCCAGTGCTCTTTTTTTACGGCAACAAATTCCCTACAATCCAGCCCATTGCCTGCCAACAACAATGGGGATCTCATGGGCACGACCAAACACAGTAAGTTGTTAATCCTTGGTTCTGGACCTGCGGGATATACCGCGGCGGTCTATGCTGCACGCGCAAACCTGCAGCCGGTTCTGATCACCGGCATGGAAAAAGGCGGTCAGTTGACCACCACCACGGAAGTGGAAAACTGGCCGGGCGACCCGAACGATCTGACCGGGCCGCTGCTGATGGAACGCATGCACGAGCATGCCGCCAAATTCGAAACCGAAATCCTGTTCGACCACATTAATAAAGTGGATTTGCAGAACCGTCCGTTCCGCCTGACGGGTGACAGCGGTGAATACACCTGCGATGCGCTAATCATTGCCACCGGCGCCTCTGCCCGTTATCTCGGCCTGCCGTCTGAAGAAGCGTTCAAAGGCCGCGGCGTCTCTGCCTGTGCGACCTGCGATGGTTTCTTCTACCGTAACCAGAAAGTCGCGGTTATCGGCGGCGGTAACACCGCGGTGGAAGAAGCGCTGTACCTGGCGAACATTGCCTCTGAAGTGCATCTGATTCACCGTCGTGACACCTTCCGCGCCGAGAAGATCCTTATTAAGCGCCTGATGGATAAAGTGGCGAGCGGCAACATCGTGCTGCACACCAACCGTACCCTGGAAGAAGTCACCGGCGATCAGATGGGCGTTGCGGGTCTGCGCATTCGTGATACCCAGAACACCGATAACCTCGAAACGCTGGAAGTGGCGGGCCTGTTTGTGGCAATCGGCCACAGCCCGAACACCGCGATCTTCGAAGGCCAGCTGGAGCTGGAAAACGGCTATATCAAAGTGCAGTCCGGCATTCACGGTAACGCGACCCAGACCAGCATCCCGGGCGTGTTCGCTGCCGGTGACGTGATGGACCATATTTATCGTCAGGCGATCACCTCTGCGGGCACCGGCTGTATGGCCGCGCTGGACGCTGAACGCTACCTCGACGGACTGGCTGAACAAGGTAAATAATCTTTACAAGTCAGTAACAAACGTAAATAAAGGCGGCCACAGGTCGCCTTTATTTTTGCTCGCGTGTAACATGCAGATGTCTAATTTCTTATAACGTCACCTGCAAAATACGCAATGGAAAAAACCCGTCAACAAGAGTTAACACGCTGGCTGAAACAGCAAAGCGTTATTTCCCGCCGCTGGCTTACGATCTCCCGTCTTCTGGGGTTCGTTAGCGGTCTGTTGATTGTTGCCCAGGCATGGCTGCTGGCCCGCATTCTTAATCACATGATCATGGAGAACATTCCCCGTGAAGCGCTCCTGCTGCCCTTTATCGTTCTGATCCTGGTTTTTGTCCTGCGCGCCTGGGTGGTGTGGCTGCGTGAACGTGTTGGCTTCCACGCCGGACAGCATATCCGCTACGAGATCCGTCGTCAGGTGCTCGACCGCCTGCAGGAAGCCGGGCCCGCGTGGATCCAGGGTAAACCGGCCGGAAGCTGGGCGACGCTGATCCTTGAGCAGATCGACGATATGCACGATTACTACGCGCGCTATCTTCCGCAGATGGCGCTGGCGGTTTTTGTGCCGCTGTTGATTGTTATTGCCATCTTCCCGGTGAACTGGGTGGCGGCGCTGATCCTGCTGGGGACCGCTCCGCTGATCCCGCTGTTTATGGCGATGGTCGGCATGGGTGCGGCTGATGCCAACCGCCGCAACTTCCTGGCGCTGGGCCGGCTGAGCGGACATTTCCTCGATCGTCTGCGCGGGATGGAAACCCTGCGTATTTTTGGTCGCGGTGAAGCGGAAACCGAGAACATTCGCCAGGCATCACAGGACTTCCGCCAGCGCACGATGGAAGTGTTACGCCTGGCGTTCCTCTCGTCCGGCGTGCTGGAATTCTTTACCTCGCTGTCGATTGCCCTCGTGGCGGTTTATTTCGGTTTCTCCTATCTCGGCGCGCTGGATTTCGGCCACTACGGCACGGCGGTGACCCTCTCTGCCGGTTTCCTCGCGCTCATCCTGGCTCCGGAGTTTTTCCAGCCGCTTCGCGACCTGGGGACCTTCTATCATGCTAAAGCGCAGGCCGTTGGCGCGGCCGACAGCCTGAAAACCTTCCTGGAGACGCCGCTGGCGCACCCGGAGCGCGGTGACGTGGCGCTGAACGCTAAAGAGCCGGTAACCGTCGACGCGAGCGATTTCTGCATTCTCTCGCCGGAAGGAAAAGTGTTGGCTGGCCCGCTGAACTTTAGCCTGCCCGCCGGAAAACGCGTGGTGCTGGTCGGCACCAGCGGTTCAGGGAAGAGTTCTCTGCTGAATGCGTTATCCGGCTTTATGGCCTACACCGGTTCGCTGCGGATAAACAAAACTGAACTGCGTAATCTCGATCCCGACGCCTGGCGTAAGCAGCTCAGTTGGGTCGGACAAAACCCTCAGCTACCTGCTTCCACGCTGCGCGAAAACGTGCTCCTGGCACGCCCGGATGCTCGTGAAGATGAACTCCAGTCCGTTCTCGACCGCGCGTGGGTCAGTGAATTTCTGCCGCTGCTCCCGCAGGGTGTCGATACCGTGGTAGGCGATCAGTCTGCCGGGCTGTCTGTCGGCCAGGCACAGCGCGTGGCCGTCGCCCGTGCGCTGCTGAACCCGTGCCAGCTGATGCTGCTGGATGAGCCTGCTGCCAGCCTGGATTCACACAGCGAGCAGCGCGTCATGGCGGCCCTGAGCGCCGCTTCCCTGCAGCAAACCACCCTGATGGTTACCCATCAGCTGGAAGGCATTGCTGACTGGGATGAGATCTGGGTGATGGAAAACGGACATATTGTTGAGCAAGGCAATTACGCCGCTCTTGTTGCCGCGCAGGGGCCGTTCGCCGCCCTGCTGGCGAACCGTCAGGAGGACATCTGATGCGTGCTCTGCTGCCTTATCTTGCGCTCTATAAACGCCACAAGTGGATGCTGACGCTGGGGATCGTGCTGGCGATTGTCACGCTGCTCGCCAGCATCGGCCTGCTCACGCTTTCCGGCTGGTTCCTGTCGGCCTCCGCCGTAGCCGGGTTCGCCGGATTATACAGCTTCAACTATATGCTGCCGGCGGCAGGCGTGCGGGGTACCGCCATTACCCGTACTGCCGGACGCTATTTCGAGCGGCTGGTCAGCCACGACGCGACGTTCCGCGTCCTGCAGCACCTGCGCATTTACACCTTCAGTAAACTGCTTCCCCTCTCCCCTGCCGGGCTGGCGCGTTTTCGCCAGGGTGAATTACTGAACCGTGTCGTTGCGGATGTCGACACGCTGGACCACCTTTACCTGCGGGTGATCTCCCCGATAGTGGGCGCGTTTGTGGTGATTGTGGTAGTTACGCTGGGGCTGTCCGTTCTGGATGTTCCCGTTGCGCTGACGCTGGGCGGGATCATGCTGCTGACGCTTATCATTCTGCCACCGCTGTTTTATCGCGCCGGGAAATCCACCGGGGAAAACCTGACGCGGCTGCGCGGGGATTACCGCCAGCAGCTGACCTCCTGGCTTCAGGGCCAGGCGGAGCTGACCATTTTTGGAGCCAGCAAGCGCTACCGTGCCCGAATGGAAAGTACGGAGCTGAACTGGCATGAAGCCCAGCGCCGCCAGTCGGAACTGACGGCCTTCTCGCAGGCGCTGATGGTGTTAATCGGCGGCGTGGCGGTGATCGCCATGCTATGGCTGGCATCAGGCGGCATTGGAGGTAATACCCAGCCAGGCCCTCTTATTGCCCTCTTTGTTTTCTGCGCGCTGGCCGCATTTGAGGCTCTGGCCCCGGTGACGGGCGCTTTCCAGCATCTTGGACAGGTGATCGCCTCTGCCCTGCGCATCACTCAGATTGCCGAACAGGAGCCTGAAGTCACGTTCAGTGCCGGGCAAACCACCGTGCCTGAGCAGGTGGCGCTGACGTTTGATAACGTGACCTTCGCCTATGACAAACAGGCGCAGAACGCGCTGGAGGGTATCAACCTTTCCGTTAATGCAGGGCAGCGGATTGCGATCCTCGGCCGTACCGGCTGCGGTAAGTCGACGCTGCTGCAGCTGCTGACGCGCGCCTGGGATCCACAGCACGGTCAGATTCGTTTTAATAACACGTTGCTGACTGATTTCAGCGAGCAGGCCCTGCGCAAGACCGTGAGCGTTGTTCCACAGCGCGTGCATCTGTTTAGCGCCACCCTGCGCGATAACCTGCTGCTGGCCGCGCCAGAGTCTTCGGACGATGATCTTCGCGCCGTACTGGAGCAGGTCGGACTGCAAAAGCTGCTTGAGGACGAAGGACTGAATAGCTGGCTGGGAGAAGGCGGTCGTCAGCTTTCCGGCGGAGAGCTGCGCCGTCTGGCCATTGCGCGCGCGCTGCTGCATGATGCACCTCTGATGCTGCTCGACGAACCTACAGAAGGGCTTGATGCGACAACCGAGAGTCAAATCCTTGATTTACTGGCAAACGTTATGGCAGGAAAAACCGTCCTGATGGTGACACACCGCCTGCGCGGGCTAGCAAGTTTTGATCGGATAATTGTGATGGACAACGGACACATTATTGAGCAAGGTAGTCACGCAGAGCTGTTGGCGAAACAGGGTCGCTACTACCAGTTCAAACAGCGTCTGTAGACTATATTTGTAGCGTCCTCACTCGCGTACTGGAGTTTTGCTGTCATGCGCCTGGTCCAGCTTTCTCGTCATAACATCGCGTTTCCTTCGCCGGAGGGAGCGCTGCGTGAGCCCAACGGGCTGCTGGCCCTTGGCGGTGACCTTAGCCCTGCGCGGCTATTAATGGCCTACCAGCGCGGCATCTTCCCGTGGTTTTCTCCCGGCGACCCGATTTTATGGTGGTCTCCCGACCCGCGCGCCGTGCTGTGGCCAGCGCAGTTCCATCTGAGCCGCAGCATGAA
Source organism: Enterobacter sp. 04-C-12-SI-ECC (assembly GCF_047530715.1). Lineage (NCBI taxonomy): Bacteria > Pseudomonadati > Pseudomonadota > Gammaproteobacteria > Enterobacterales > Enterobacteriaceae > Enterobacter > Enterobacter sp. 04-C-12-SI-ECC. Next base: position 60,036 of record NZ_JBLKDI010000018.1, on the reverse strand, counting down.
GCGTTTCCATGCTAAATCCCCGTATCGCGTCACGCTGAATCACGCCTTTGGGCAGGTGATAGAAGGCTGTGCCGAAGATCGCCATGAAGGGACGTGGATCACCCGCGATATCGTCAACGCCTACCACCAGCTCCATGAGCTTGGCTACGCCCACTCCATTGAGGTCTGGGAAAAGGGGGAACTGGTTGGCGGCATGTACGGCGTGGCGCAAGGGACGCTGTTTTGCGGCGAATCGATGTTCTCCCGTGCGGTTAACGCCTCGAAAACCGCGCTGCTGGTCTTCTGCGAGGCCTTTGCCCAGCGCGGCGGACGCCTGATCGATTGTCAGGTGCTCAACGAGCACACGGCCTCTCTCGGTGCAGTTGACATCCCGCGACGACAGTATATTGAGCATCTTGACGCCTGCCGTCAGGAGAAGCTCCCGCGCGACTTCTGGATCCCCAGAACGCTCTTTATGCCCAATGCTTAAATGTTTTCCGCATATTTTTTGTGAGGGTGTTATAATTATGCCGCAGAGTAGCTTCTGCCTGTTGCCCCGCCGCCGTTTGGGACCCTCGCTTCAGATAACGTCCTGACGTTTATCCTGTCGTCTCCCCTTTACGAATGCGCTTCCTGTTCGGTTGTACCGTGACGCTTGGGCAATGCGCCGAAACTGTTTTGCTGCGTTTTAATCGCGCAATTCTTTACTTAATTGATGAATTTCGGCATTATCTTGCCGGTTCAAAACTTGGTAGTGATACCCCAGAGGATTAGATGGCCAAAGAAGACAATATTGAAATGCAGGGTACCGTACTTGATACGTTGCCTAATACCATGTTTCGCGTAGAGCTGGAAAACGGTCACGTGGTAACTGCGCACATCTCCGGTAAAATGCGCAAAAACTACATCCGCATTTTGACGGGCGACAAAGTGACTGTTGAACTGACCCCGTACGACCTGAGCAAAGGCCGCATTGTCTTCCGTAGTCGCTAATTTTTTCGCCTGTAATGGCAGATGAATATTAAATAAGGCCGGGATATTCCCGGCCTTATTTTTTAGTGGTGCTGTTGATTATTTGAACAATTATTTAGCCGTTCGTTCCAGCTTCAGGGCTGTCTGTTCGACGGTGCACGGTGCGACGACTGTTAGGCCTTATTTTCTATTTTGCTGAGCTGCGTGTGCGGCAGTGCACTACTCCCGGTACTGTCGGTTAATTCGATTGAATTTCTAAGCTGTCTGTACGGCAGTGCACATTAGCGAGGGCTGCCGCTTCTTCCAGATCGTCTTTCTAAGCTGCCTGTACGGCAGTGCACGTACGGGCGCTGGCGCATCATTTTAAATGTCTTTTTCTAAGCTGCCTGTACGGCAGTGCACAGATGATAATGTACTGGCTTGATAACGACTCATTTCTAAGCTGCCTGTACGGCAGTGCACGCACTCAAGCAAACGAAGTGGCCGCAGCATTCTTTCTAAGCTGCCTGTACGGCAGTGCACGCAGTCGGTACGCTGTCATGATTGCGGGGTTCTTTCTAAGCTGCCTGTACGGCAGTGCACTGAAATAATATCTCCACACCCTTCTGATTTGCATACAAAAAAAGCTAAAAAACCTTCTCTGACCCTCTTTTTTATCCACCAAAAATGCTCATTTAAAATCAATGAATTACACAACCGTTAAAAATTAGGGTCAAAACATCGTTCTTCTCACAAACCACCCTGCACAAAAAATCCCCATTCCACTCCATCTGACAAATGGCTATACTCAACCATGACAAATGACATTAATCAGGAGGTAACATGAGAACCTGGATCCCCGCCAAGAAACCTGCTGATAACGCACTTTGGCGCTACGCCGGTTTACCCGCGAACAGAGGTATGCGGCTGATAGAATTTCTCAACCAGGGATTGCCCGTCAGCGTGCTCGACAATATTCATGAATGGACGGCCATGTCGAAAGCGGACATTTTACGCGTTACAGGGATTAATGAACGTAACGTGGCCCGCCGCAAAAGCGCGGGACGGACGCTGACGCCGGATGAGAGCGAACGCGTAGCCCGTTTTGTTCGGGTGCTGGATGCGGCCGTCGACTATTTTGGCAGTAAAGAAGAAGCATGGAACTGGCTTCAGTCGCCGGTGCGCGGGCTTGGCAATGTTGCGCCTGTTGACCTGATCGCTACGGAAACCGGTGCACTGGAAGTCACCGATTTGATTGGTCGTCTGGAACACGGAGTGTTTGCATGATTTTTTATCGGCTGGTGACGGGACGCTACGCCAGCGAAGCGTGGAGTGGAAGCGGCGCAAATCAGTACGGCGGTCGCTGGAATCATAAAGGCCACCCAGCCGTGTATGTGTCCACCTCCATCTCGCTGGCATCACTGGAAATTTTGGTGCACGTCAGAAAAGATACCGTGTTAAATCAGTACCAGCTTTTCAGCATTGATATCCCGGATGACCAGATTGATTACCTGGATAAAGCCTGGCTCCCCGAGGACTGGCAGGAAAATCCGGCACCGGTATCGACGATGGATCTGGGAACCGGGTGGTTGCAGGCTAGCAGTGCCCTCGCGCTTATCCTACCTTCCTGCATCATACCCTATGAAAACAATGCCATCCTTAACCCCTTACATCCGGCATTCCATACGGCGCTCAGTTCTGTTCAGCAGATGCCCTTTATTTTTGATACCCGTCTCGCAGAAAAAACCGCACCCTGAACGCTGATGCGGCTGTGTTTTCTCAGAACCAGGGAACCGTCGCTGTCGCGCTCATCCCGTAGGTTGAAAAGCGTCCATCCACGGGTGCGGGAAGCAACTCACCGTGACGAATAAAAAGCCTGAAAGACTGACCTGTTGAGAGGCTACGTAAATTAAGCCAGGGCAAATCAGTCCGCGCCTCTTCCATTTTTAATAGGCGCTGCTGCGCCTCTTCCTCAGTGATCCATCCTTTTTTTACCGAACGGCGCATAAGCCGCTGCGCGCTGCTTTTCACCTGCACACGGGACACGCATCGCCATTGCTTTACCTCTGGAACGGGTTGTATCGCCGTGCACAGGCAGTAATCGCTTAGTCCCTTTCGCCATGCCAGGGAGTCGAGCTCGCTTAACGCCTGTTGCGAACCGTGCAGGCGTAACATCGCGCCGGGCTTTATGCCATGTGCAGGGAAGCTGATACCAATATCCCCCAGCCCCCGCTGTCCCAGCGCACGATGCAGTTTAGCCATCAGCGCGGCCATCAGCATCTCCTCGCTGAACTCCGGGTCGGGCAGGACGCGGATCTCGAGATAGTGATCCATAACCACTCCTTACTCGCCCTTCTCACCGAAGACGCCGCCGCGGATCAGCACGGCCATCACATAATGCTGCTGTTCAACGTCAGGCTTTTGGCCCTTCGTCACCCAGTTGTCCAGCAAGGTATAGAAGTCCATTTTCTCTTTCGGCTGACGACAAGCCACACCGCGACTGGTGACTGAGCCGTACGGCTCAACGGCAATAGCGCCCAGCGCATCTACCTGAGGGTGCCAGGTATCGATAGTTCGAATGGCATTACCGATTTTCTGCGAGTGCATACCCGCAACGCTGTCTACCTGATACAACAGGCGGCTCTTGCTGCTGTTGCTGTCCAGCACCAGTTCCTGCGACGGGAAGATCTCCTGTCCGGCACCGAGTAGCACCTGCGCTTCGACGTTCAACAGCACAAAACCTTCGCCGCTAAGCCCTTTTTCGATTTCCTGAGCCAGTGCGTTTAGGCTCTCGTCGCTGGCAGAAAAATCTCGCAGCGCATAACTGTACGCATCAAACGTCCACGACTTACTGCCCGTCACGGTCACGATAATTTTTTCTGCACCGACGCGGTTACGCCATAAAAAACGTCCGTTCGCCAGGTTAGTTGCGTAGCGGCGCGCCAGTTCTGCAAAACCGTGTTCACTGATATAGCCGTCGATAACCTGCTGAAGTTCATCCTGATAGGCGCGATCGTTACACACTGATGGCGTCGACAGGTTACCCAGCACACGCAGGGTAAACTTCACCTTTAAGGTGTCTGCATCGGCAGGAAGCGCCGCCACATCCACACGCTGCAGGTTCGCTTTCTGGATCTCGGCATCCAGTTTAGCCGGATCGTTGGTCAGGGCATTTTTCAGGCGGTTCGAAATCGTACCGCGGACCGCTTTTTCCTGTATACGGATCGGTTGCCACTGCTTGCCCTGCCAGCTTCCGGAATACATCACCGCATCCGAGGTTGCCAGCTTACGTTCAAATGCCAGTACGGATGCCGTTTTAACGGCCGTTGGAGCCTTTGCCATAAATAAGTCCTTTTTAATTAAGATGTTCAGTTGTCACCGGCGCGCCCGCGCCCTGACAGTAGTAGCCTGTTTCCGTCGTGCGGTAACGCCAGAAAATCTCGTCCAGTGACCGAATACGGTGCATTCCGCACCACTCGCCCACGCCATACACGGCTTCCGTAAACGCGAAGGACGTTTCCGCATCGCGCGCGTTTGCCACGACGCCGGGGGCGTAGAGTTCAGAGATACGCTGGTAGCCGGTCATTAATGGCACCAGATAACCGGAATTGGGTTTGGGAACAACATGCCAGTTGGCCGGTTCACCTTCGCGTATGTTGCCGTCTTCCGGCGTTTCGGCCTGTATTTTTAGCGCAGCAAAATCCAGCCAGGCGTCAAGCAGCGTGGCGTTAGGATCGTTTTCAAGAAGCATTTGATGATGTTCGCCCAGCCAGCTACTGCGGTCGCGTAAAGCAAAGCCCGGCATCAGTTGCCACTGTAATCGGCCCATCTCCTGAGCGCTGGCAGGCATCGCCATAACGGAAATATTCTGGATATCCACGATGATTCCTCCGGCCAGCCGGAGCGTAGGGCACACCTGAGACAGAAACTCGGCCAGGTCGCGCTGCCCGTATTCACCGTTGGGGATTTCCCCGTGACACTCGAGCAGCAGCGAAACCGTCATATGCATGCGCCCCTCTTCGTTAAAGGAGGCCGTTTTCGCGTCCCGTGTAAGCGGATTGCGGGTCAGGGCAAACTGATAATCGCGGCCAGACGTGTGCGCATGGATCTGTTGTTCGTGGCTGACCACGGCACAGCCATCAATGCGCAGCCCGTGCGTTTCGGTCAACCTGCGCGACAGCGCATGGGCAAATCCCAGGAAATGGGTAATGGCGGGGAAACCGTAAGTCAGGCCAGCAATCGCGTTGGCGTTTTCGACGCTGATACGGCGAAGCAGGATCAAGGAACTCATTTCAGCGCCTCCCGGATAATTTTTTCCATCTCACGCAGGTTACTGCGTAAACGCTCACGGGTTTGCCATTCACGCTGTTCCACATACCCCAGGTCCTTCAACACCTTGCTCAGACGCGCGTTAAGCCACAGGGCAAAATCTGTCGCGACGCTAACCTGCCAGTCGTCTTTATTCCGCTCGAGCCGAAAAGCCTCATCGGTTTTGGTGCGCCAGGGATCGAGCCAGAGTTGTTGATGAGTGACTAATCGTTCGCACGAGAGCGTCCAGTTTTGCCACGTATCACGCTGTAGTTCTGACGCCACCACAAACAGCAGGTCGATAAGCGCATCAATGTATTCATCACGCGCTTCGCGAATACGGACGTTGGTGTAATCACCGGTTCTGGTCAGTAAAGACACAAGCAGTTGAACAGTGCTGTTTGCACGTCGATCAAACTGACCACCTGAAGTAAAAATAGAACGTAACGTCGTCGGCGGCTTGTCTGCTTTTTTCCACTGCGGCGGCTGACAGGAAAGCAGCCAGCTACGCCCGCCGCGGACGCTGTTGAGATAGGAAATGTTTTGCGGTTTGGTGCCACCAAAGTGTATTTCCGCTGAATCCGGGAAAAGCGTCAGCGGAGTGGGATGCCAGGTTTTCTCCCGGCGCGCTTTCCAGATGGCTTTAACATCGTCGCCAAAACGGAAGGCAATCATTTTCTGATGCATGGCGTGAACAAGCGAGGTGGCAAATAACGGGCTCAGCAGATGGTAATTTTCACCTACCGGGAAATAGCCCTGTTTAGCCAGCTTGTGTGAAGCGGGCTCTCCGGGCGTTAAGGCACGGGAAAATCCCGCAATCCATTCATCCAGTTGGTCCGCGTCATCGGTAAAAGCGGCCAGCGCAGCGCGATCTCCGCGTTTCAGGCTTGCCAGAAGGGAGTCACCGCCTTCAACCCGCGTTTGCAGCAATTTCGCGACGTCCAGCGCCGCGGCGTTTCCCACGGCATCCGGTTCCAGACCTGACAACGCAGCGGTGCTGAGATACCCTTCCAGCGCCACTGCCTCGCTGTAGATACTGCTGCTTTTTGAATCCCCGTGGGTAAATTTCGCCGCATGGGTCACGAGGTTAATTTGTCCGGCTCGCTTCGCGGCATCCGTCAGCCAGGCTTTCGGTTCATAGCGAAGCTCCAGCTCCCGACGTTCTGCCGCAAGCGTTGCGCTATCTGTATCGCTGCGCTTTGCGGCCTCTTTATCAAATGCTTCCAGCTTTGTTTGCCGTCGTCCGGCAATATACTCAGCAATGAAAGCGCTTAGTGCTTCAACTGACATACTCGCTCCTGGCTCCTTATCGATATTCCCTGAACACACCCAACACTGGGTGATACAGCCATTGCTCTGTCTCCTCCTCCCTGCTGATCCTCAATGTGATTTCACCATACCGTCGCGATACCGCGGCCAGCTCCATCTGTCTTGTCTCGGCCAGCGCCTGTAATACCTCGCCATAATCAATCGCCATCCACGGCTCTACGCCGCGAGCCATCGATAAGGTCTTCTCGCAAAACCGTCCCGCAGGTTTTAACACCCCGTTTTCCTGCATCAGGCAAAACTCGGGGTCATCGCCTTCCTCTTCCATACTCAAAAAGAAAGTGTCCTGCGGTGAAGCGCGGCGAAACGGCGTTCGCCGCTGCAACTCACCGTTCCACGTCAGCGGAAGTCGCCACCACGACGCGGCTACAGCATCTGACTTATCGCCGCCGTCCAGCAGCGCAGCCCGCAACCGGGCATGCTCCAGCGCCGCCAGCGCATTGCCGGGCAGGTTTTCAACGATGCGCGGGATCGCATTCAGCGTGCGATAGCCCTCTTCGCTGAGCAGCTCATGGAGATCGTGGTGAGGCAGAAGATGATGTTCAGTTTCAAAACCGGGTCGGCAGTAGGCGATCTTTTCTCCGCGAAGCGCACGAACGTTGCGTTCCAGGATCACAAGGTTTTCGCTCTCAGGCACGATCTGACGATGCCGCTGAATACGCCCCGCAAACTGAATAAGTGAACGCATCGAACTCGGCTCGATAATCCCCCAGTCGGCATCAAAATCGCGCCCGACTTCCAGAACGGATGTGCCGAGCACGACAAATAGATGATGCTGTTCCGGTGACGTCAGCGCCTGCTTAACGTCAGGCAACTGCCAGATCCGCTCCGGGTTGTGCCGCGTGAACGCGGCATCGAGACGTTTTTCAATTGCCGCCCGCACCGCCAGCGGGTGCTGGCTGTGGTACACGCATTAATGAATGCGGTAATTCTCCGGAGAAGGTAATGCCATCAGCGCCTGCGCGACGGCAACCAGCGGGTTGATGTTCGCCATCCTCACCAGACCAAACGATACGGTTTTACCGCTTTTGTGCGTGCTGCGATGATCGCCATGCAGCGCGATCATGTGCTGGTGCAACGTCTGCGCCAGCACGGAGACAACGTCGACATTACGGCAAGACTGCGGTACTACTGCGGCCAATTTCCCCAGACGAAGCCGCGGCTGTTCAGGCAGACGTTTGATTCGCTGGCGAACAAAGTCGTCATGCGCCTGACGAAACTGGGCATCGTCGGCCACATCCTGCGATTGCGCGCCGTATTCATCAAACCAGGCGCAACAGATACTCGTCGGTCTGTCCGACTGACCGCACGCCGCCTGCCAGGCTTTACGCCCTTCCCGATAGGCTTCAAACAGCGCTTCCGTTAATGCAGGGGGCAGCGTTGCGGAGGAGAGCAGCACGCGAGAGCCGAGCATGCCCGCCCAGTTCACCAGCCGACAAAGGGCATGCAAATCATCAACGTCAAAATCATCAGGCTCATCAAGTACCAGGTCGCTGGTCAGCAGGCGCAGCATGGCGGGGATCTGTCTGCCGCCGCGCACGCCTTCCGTGGCAGGCATCAGGTGATCGATGGTTGTCACCAGCACCGGGGCACTGACCAGACGGTTTAGCGCCGGTTCTTTCGCCAGCCATTGCTGCGCGATCCCACTACTGGTCGCCCCTTCATAATGCACGTAATGATGGCTGGCGAAGAACGCTTCGTCGCTGGCGCTACTGATATCTTCGGTATCATTGCCCTGATACAACTCCTTCACTGCTGCGGCACCGGTCACCACGGCCAGCGTGTCGTCATCCAGCCCCAGGCGCGACTGCAAAGCCTGCCCCGTTTGCAGCGTTAGCGTGCGTAACCCCAGCGCCACGCTGAAACGACATCCCACCTGCCCATCTGCCAGCGCGTACATAATTCGGGCATTGGCGAAGGTTTTACCGCATCCGGTGGAAGCCATATTAATACCGAAGAAGCCCTGCTCTGCACTCTTCTCGCGCAGGGAAGAGGCGACATCCCAGGCCTTGTTCTGCCAGTCAAAACGCTCTTCTTTCGCCCTTTCCCGAAACGTTTTATGTCTGGCGATGGCGGGCAATGAACGGCGCAACGCAGGAAGAGAACGCCCCATCAACAGTGCCTGATGCGCTACGCCGACATTGTGCTCATCCAGCTTTTGCCTGAGTTCCCCGGTCCCTCGATAGCTGTTAGCCCATGCCTGAAAGGCATCATCCTGCCATCCGGAATAAGCCGGTTGTGAGGAGTAAACGTGATCGGCCAGCATCAGCGACAGGCGGGCAAGATGGAGGGTGAAGAGATTATCCAGCGATCCCGCGTGAAGCAGCGCAGGCAGGTTCCGGATGCGTTTACCAATCTGTCGGGCCTTCTCGCGCCAGGTTTGACTCTTTAGCGGCGTTCCGTGGGGGAATTTCCAGACATTTTTAAAATCACGCGCTTTCCACTGATGTTTTTCGGTGGATTTATGGTTAAGTGAGTTCCAGTCTGCGTTTAGCTGCCGCTCAAGCCAGCCTTCGCTGTACAGTAACGAGGAATTTGCCGGGTACGGTTGAGGTAAGCGGTGGTGCGATAGCATTAGCCACGCCACCACCCTCGCTAACGGGGGCAATTTTTTAAACGGGCTATTGCTCCACTCTGCGCTGTCCATCTTCAGCGCTTTCAGCATGGCTTTTTCGTCAGCGGCCTTAAGCTGCGTTAAGGATGCCAGCCACTGTTCATCGCTACGCTCTCCTACAAACGCCTCGAACAGACGAACCGAAATCCACTCGTGGCGGTACGGCTGACAAACGTGCTGACTCTCCCCCTTGAGCGTCTGCTGGAAGCACATCCCCGCTTTGCCAAAATCATGAAACAGCCCGGCGATCGCCGCCAGCAGGGCGATGCTTTCCGCGCTTTGCCAGCGGTGTTCACCGTCGTTTCGGATAATTTGCAGCGTCGTGCGATTTGTTGGCACCCGCCCCTGTGCATTAAAGCGACGCAAATTTCCGACTATCCACAGCAGTTCGGTTTGACCGTTTTTTTTCAGCCAGTGGCAGGCCACGGCGGTGTTACGACGGGCCGTTTTACGCAGCAGCTTGCGCAGCGTGACGACGCCTTCCATCGTAATCGTCGTCTGCCACGCGGCATCACCGGTACGCTCAGCAAACTGATCGATAATCCGGCAGCTTTGCTCGCGCGCACGTTTGGTACACCGAGAGATAATCAGCACATTCATTTTGCGACACCTGCCAGCGATTGCGAGGTGTCCTGCAAGGTGGCGATCATCACATCCAGCGCATCAGACTGTTGAAACGCGTTGATGCAGCGCTGACGAAACTGTTGATTATCCTCACCCTCCATCGCCGCAATAAAGGCCTGCGGCATAACGAGGGCGTCTTTTATTAAATCGGCAATATCAAAAACCAGCCCGCCGCGTCGGGTTTTTCCGTGCATAACCGCCAGACCATGAGGAATGCCCGTGACCCAGGCCGCGACAGCCGCCAGCCCGTAGGCCAGATAGTTGCCCTGATCGAGAAAACGGTTGGCCATATCCGACCCGCCTCCCCGTTTGGCGCGGGTAAAGGTGCCATATCCCACCGTCTGGCTGGTCAGCTTGTAGAGCGATTTTGTGAGCTGCGCTTCCTGGAGCATCAGCGAGGTGTGATCCTGTGCGTTTTCCATGCCCGTTCTGGCCCGCTCCAGAGTAGCCTCCAGCGCGACCTTATCAGGCTGAAAAGGCGTTTCTCGCTGTATTCGCAGCCTCTCCCACTGTTTTTCAATTTGCTGTAAACGGATAAATTGAAAACGCTTTGCCGCCTGCAGACGTTTTTCTTCATCAAACCAGAATGAGACCCAGTTTTGTAAATATGCCGTCGGACGATATTCGCTTTGCGGGCTGAGCCAGGAGACGTCAATGTCCACCTCGTTCGCAGAATACAGCGGCGTGCCATCCGTTCCACAGAAACCGACCATCACGCCAGCCCGGGCAAACTCCCGCATTGCCATTTGCGTAACGGATGTTCCCATTCCCAGCATCACTGCCGTGGTATTCGCGATGGGAATATTCCAGTAAAAAGACTCTTTTCCTTCCTGGGTGACATATTCAATACGCCCACCATTCACCTGGATGCGGCATTTCTCCAGGTAATAAATGTTGGCGCGTTTTGAATGCAGGATGGTTTTTAAATCTGTTGGGGTAACGCTGTTTGCAGGCATAGCAACGGCTTTAATTTCAAGGTATTGAATGCGGGTATGTTATCGGAGATGAGAGAAATACAAATGTGATATATATCAAATGAATGGAAATTCCTGTAATAATTAAACAAAAACACATCCTTTTTTAAAAGTATTATTTTTACAAATAATATATACACGGAAATATAATTAATCCCTGAATGGGATTTTTATTTAATCTGAAAATGGAAAGCGTGTGGATGATGGTATTTCGTTTTTAAATAGACGAGGTGAATATTTGTGAGGGATGGGTTGACTTGTACTGTCTGTGGGACAGTAACGCCATTTCCACGGCATTAAAGCCCAGAGGGGCTTTCAAAGCTGCCTGTACGGCAGTGAACATCAGCTGGGTTCCGTGGGTATGATGCTCGACTTTCTAAGCTGCCTGTACGGCAGTGAACAGGTTCGCTCGACGCTGAGAATGCGCGATTACTTTCTAAGCTGCCTGTACGGCAGTGAACCCGTCATTCAGCTTTTCCTGTATCTGAGTCGTTTTCTAAGCTGCCTGTACGGCAGTGAACACCATCGTGTTGTCTGGCATGTATTTCGTTTTTTTCTAAGCTGCCTGTACGGCAGTGAACTGATGGTTTTCTGAACCTTCTACTACGTCTACTTTCTAAGCTGCCTGTACGGCAGTGAACCCGACGTGTCGGGTGTGTGCATCCTGTCCGTCCTTTCTAAGCTGCCTGTACGGCAGTGAACTGAAAGGAAACTATGCCATCTTATTGTTAGAAAAGAAAATAATCAACTTTCCTGCATAAAACCCTTTTTTCTGGTACGTAAATTCGCATTATATAAATCAAAAGGTTACGTAATCATCAAAAAAAAGGGTCTAGCCGGTGGCGTCAGGGGCCTACCCCGGACGTCACAAACTACATTTAGGAAATAATGTGAACTACCGTTTCTGCACGTTCAGGCGCAACGACATCTGCGGCCATAGAATGCGTGATGTCATGGAGCAGTCCTGTAAGATGCGGCAGCATGTCGCGGTCAAAATGCGACACCAGCAGCACATGATTCAACGCCCGGCAGTAGTCACATTTCGTTTCGGTATCTTCCAGCAGCCACTCTTTTTGTCGCGGTTGTTCCGCCTCGTCCTCAAATTCCACTATCTGAAAATCACGCATGGATTCCGTGAGGCCGGTTTTAACCTCTTCCAGATATGCCCCAAGGCAACGGCATACGGGCTGCGTTTGCGGGAGTGATTTGCAGTCGAGCAGGATTTCGGTGAGCAGTTTGCAGCGCTCAGCCAGGGTGGGGAGATCGGGGTTGAGGGAGAGCTCGCTGTAGAAATGGACGAGATTGTTTTCTGTATTCATTGGGTAATTCCTTCACACACTTTGAATTTACCACCGCAGGAAACGCCAATTTGCTGGCGGCGGACGAAAAGGAATTGGCGTACCAGTGTGTGTGCTACTGGCGCTTCAAAAGAAGCTTCCGATTCGCCCGCCAGATGCAGAATTATACCCTTTTCCTTAGGGCGAACGAAGCCTGCAGCATTACTGCTGCTCACACACTTTCAGGACGCCAATCCCGGCACCTGATTTTGCAGGTGCGCCGCTATTTTATTACTGTGGATTTACCCAGCAACTGACTTCGAAAGAAACTGGAAAGCGCCTCGCAGAATTCCTCTGCAGCCACATGCTCTCCCCCCCTCTCCTACAACAAAGGACGTCCAAAAAGAACAAATAATAATGTAATTTAAGTGAGAGAGGTGCAGGACGGGTTGGAATGCGTGATTACTTCTCCGGACGCACTTTGAAATCGGAAAATAAGCCAATCAAAATAATAAACAACTGATAATCCAGTTTTATATTTACCACGTTAATTATTTAAGCCCATTCATCCATCAAGATGATAAAGAGTAATCTTTTTCCCTATTTAACAAAAGTGAGAGCATGATCACTTGATCAAATGTTTTCGTATAAGAAGATAAACGCATTAAACTAAAGGGATATATTATGTATTACAACGAAGAAATCATTAGGAAAATTGGAACCGATAAAGAGCTAGCAGTGCGATTAGATAAAGCGTTAGCTGGAGTTAAAGAGGGGATCGTAGATTATTTAAATGGTCTGGAGGATGGCGTAACACGATTACTTTATTATACCTCTTGTCTTACAGTCAATTATCAAGATGTGTGTAATAAACTAATATCTGAGGATAAAAGATTTTTGTTTTCTCTGTATGAACTGATAAAGCATCGAGATGTTATATTCCGGATGATAAAAATATACATTGAAACACTTCTAAAAAATAAGAGTGAAGGAGAAAAAAAATCAATCCTTGAGAAATTAACACCCTTTACAACACACTACTCTATAAAATACATTTCAAAAAATGGTTTAATATATACTGTGACATCTTATATATGCTACGGGAATAAGATGAGTTTAGTAGTTCAAGATGCATTAATGAAAAAAATTGGTAGCAGAGTCGGATGGGTGGTGGGAGGCGCAAATATTTATGGCATTGTTCAACATGCTGCTGAAAGTGCAAATAATCTAAAATATTTTTGTCCATTATTTTATAATGCTTTATATAGAGAGGGATTAGAAATGCTGTATTTCTTGATCGAACCGATTATCCTGAAAGCAGGATATCTGAATATTAGCTTAGCCTCGAATGAGGAAATTACCCAAGCATTAAAGAGAATGATGTAATAATGTTTAACTTGATAAATGAATTTCTTTGGCGTTGTGTTAAGCGTTTATTTACCAGTATTAAAGATGATTGCATTAATGATCTTATAGGTTGGGGGATTATTTTTTTTATTATAATGATCTCCATTTTCGTTTCGGCTCTAGTAAATAATAACAAGGTTTCATTTATAATTATCGTCTCTATAGTAGTGACTATATTTTCATTAGTACTTTTTTATAAAGGAAAAAAATAAATGTCTATACCAGCATATATGTGGCTTACCGATGAAAATAACTCACCTATAATGGGGGAGTGCTTAATGCCGACACGATTGGGTTCGACAGAACTTAAATCGTTCAATCATTCTGTATGGATCCCTACAGATTATAACACTGGAAAACTTACTGGTACGCGCCTACATGTTCCAATTACATTTGAAAAAGAGATAGATCGCCTCACTCCCTATTTATTCAGGGCGGTATGTCAGGGTAGAACACTTAAAACTGCTTTAATTAAAATGTACAGGATTAATGAAGCAGGAATAGAAGTAGAATACTTTAATATAAAGATGGAGAACGTAAAAATTACAAGGATTTCCCCCATTTTATTTCCAATAGGCGTTGCAAGTAAGCATATGGAAGAAATTGAAATTCGTTATGAATCTATAGAATGGATTTACTGTGATGGGAACATAATGTTCAAAGACTCATGGAATGAAAGAGCAGTAGCATAAAAGGACTCCAAAGAGTCCTTTTTCTGATGTGACCATACGTCTCTTTACTTGCAAACACAAAAACGGCAACCGAAGTTGCCGTTTTGCTTTTACCTTACAACTCAGTGAGCCGCTTCCGGCTTGTGCTTCGCTGCACTCTGGAAATCGTACGTCAGTTCGTTCTTCGCCTGGTCCAGCGCCACGGTCACCTGACCGCCGTCCACCAGCGAGCCAAACAGCAGCTCGTTCGCAAGCGGTTTCTTCAGGTTGTCCTGAATCACGCGCGCCATCGGACGGGCGCCCATCGCACGGTCGTAGCCTTTCTCGGCCAGCCAGTTGCGGGCCTCCTGGCTCACTTCCAGCGACACGCCTTTCTGATCCAGCTGAACCTGCAGCTCGACGATGAACTTGTCTACGACCTGGTGGATCACTTCGGTAGACAGGTGATCGAACCAGATAATGTTGTCCAGACGGTTACGGAACTCCGGCGTGAAGATCTTCTTGATCTCCTCCATCGCATCGGTGCTGTTATCCTGGTGGATCAGGCCGATGGATTTGCGCTCGGTTTCACGTACCCCGGCGTTAGTGGTCATCACCAGCACCACGTTGCGGAAGTCCGCCTTGCGCCCGTTGTTATCGGTCAGCGTCCCGTTGTCCATCACCTGCAACAGGATGTTGAACACGTCCGGATGCGCTTTCTCGATTTCATCGAGCAGCAGGACCGCGTGCGGATGCTTGATCACCGCGTCAGTGAGCAGGCCGCCCTGGTCAAAGCCCACGTAGCCCGGAGGTGCACCAATCAAACGGCTGACGGTGTGACGCTCCATATACTCGGACATATCAAAGCGCAGCAGCTCAATGCCCAGCGCTTTGGAGAGCTGAACCGTCACCTCGGTTTTCCCCACGCCGGTCGGACCGGCAAACAGGAAGGAACCAACGGGCTTGTGGTCATGCCCCAGTCCGGCACGGGTCATCTTGATCGCTTCGGTTAAGGCCTCAATGGCTTTATCCTGACCAAAGACCAGCATTTTCAGGCGATTGCCGAGGGTACGCAGCGTATCGCGGTCGCTCTGAGAAACGCTCTTCTCAGGAATACGCGCGATGCGGGCGACCACGGACTCGATATCCGCCACGTTAACGGTTTTCTTACGCTTGCTGGCCGGCATCAGGCGCGCACGCGCCCCGGCCTCATCAATCACGTCAATCGCCTTATCCGGCAGGTGACGGTCGTTGATGTATTTCACCGCCAGCTCCACCGCCGCACGCACCGCTTTCGCGGTGTAACGCACGTCGTGGTGCGCTTCGTACTTGGTTTTCAGGCCGTTGATGATCTGCACCGTTTCGTCAACCGACGGCTCGGTGACGTCGATTTTCTGGAAACGACGCGCCAGCGCGCGATCTTTCTCAAAAATATTGCTGAACTCCTGGTACGTCGTGGAGCCCATCACGCGGATCTTGCCGCTTGAAAGCAGCGGTTTGATCAGGTTTGCCGCATCCACCTGGCCACCGGAAGCCGCACCTGCGCCGATGATGGTGTGGATCTCATCGATAAACAGGATGCTGTTGGTGTCCTGCTCCAGCTGTTTTAACAGCGCCTTGAAGCGTTTTTCAAAATCACCGCGGTATTTAGTGCCCGCCAGCAGCGAGCCAATATCCAGCGAGTAGATGGTGCAGTCGGCAATCACTTCCGGCACGTCGCCCTGCACAATGCGCCAGGCAAGACCTTCGGCAATCGCCGTTTTACCCACGCCTGACTCGCCCACCAGCAGCGGGTTGTTCTTGCGGCGACGGCACAGCACCTGAATCGCGCGCTCCAGCTCTTTATCGCGGCCAATCAGCGGGTCGATGCCGCCAACGCGAGCAAGCTGATTAAGGTTGGTGGTGAAGTTTTCCATACGATCCTCCCCGCCTGCTTGCTCTTCATTGTTATTGACCTGATTGCTGGAATCCGATGCCTGGTTAGGCTCGTCTTTGCGCGTTCCGTGAGAAATAAAGTTAACCACGTCGAGGCGGCTAACTTCGTGTTTGCGCAGCAGGTAGGCAGCCTGTGACTCCTGCTCGCTGAAGATGGCGACTAAGACGTTTGCGCCAGTCACTTCGCTACGTCCGGAAGACTGGACGTGGAAAACCGCGCGCTGCAGCACGCGCTGGAAGCTGAGCGTCGGCTGCGTGTCGCGCTCCTCTTCACTGGCTGGCAGCACCGGTGTGGTTTGTTCGATGAAGGCTTCGAGTTCCTGACGTAGCGCCACCAGATCCACGGAGCAGGCTTCCAGCGCTTCGCGGGCAGATGGGTTGCTAAGCAGTGCGAGCAGTAAATGCTCGACGGTCATAAACTCATGTCGGTGCTCACGCGCTCTGGCGAAAGCCATGTTTAAACTGAGTTCCAGTTCTTGATTGAGCATAGGCACCTCCCCCAATTTTATGCCTTATCAGGCCTTTTCCAGCGTACACAGCAACGGATGCTCGTTCTCCCTCGCATAGTCGTTCACCATCGCCACTTTGGTTTCCGCCACTTCGGCGGTAAAAATGCCGCAGATAGCTTTGCCACGATAATGAACGGTAAGCATCAGTTGCGTTGCACGTTCTACATCATAAGAAAAGAACTTTTGTAGCACGTCAATAACAAATTCCATCGGCGTGTAATCATCGTTCATTAACATAACTTTATACATAGATGGCGGTTTTAGCGCGTCGCGCACTTTATCTTCCGCCAGCTGGTCAAAATCCAGCCAGTCGTTGGTCTTACCCATTTTGCATAACCACTTTGAATCTACCTCAGATGTTAGATAACAATCATCTATTACTGTCATCCGCGATGTCTGTCACAAACTGTTGCAATAGCGTTAACTGCTTCAAACTTTGGTTGATTATTGTCCCAACTCCAGCGCCAAACGCTTGACGACGTCTTTCGTTTATCTAAATTGTACAAGCGTGAGATGGCGAGGTTTTGAACAGCCCCCACTCCACCACCGGTTCATTCCATCTTAATTTATAAGATTTACGAAGGATGTCGAAGCATGGAAATGGGTACTGTTAAGTGGTTCAACAACGCCAAGGGGTTTGGCTTCATCTGCCCCGAAGGCGGCGGCGAAGATATCTTCGCTCACTATTCCACCATTCAGATGGATGGTTACAGGACGCTCAAAGCCGGGCAGTCCGTCCGGTTCGATGTACACCAGGGACCAAAAGGCAATCATGCAAGCCTAATCGTACCCGTTGAAGCAGAAACGGTTGCATAGCTCTCTGTTTTATTGTGTACATCACGCAGTCAAAATGCCAGCCCGATCGGCTGGCATTTTTATTTTCGGGTTATTCCCGAGCCAGCGCGTCCACAGGATCCAGCCGCGCCGCGTTGCGCGCGGGCAGCCAGCCAAACAAAATCCCGGTAAAGGTGGAACACAAAAACGCGGTGAGTATCGCCATCGGCGAGAAGCCAATCTCCCAGCCGGGTAAGAAGAGCTGGAGCGCAAAGGCAATCATCATCGAGAGCGCAATGCCCATCGCGCCGCCCACCAGGCATACCAGCACCGCTTCAATTAAAAACTGCTGAAGCACGTCGCTGGCCCTTGCCCCGACCGCCATGCGGATGCCAATCTCCCGGGTGCGTTCAGTTACCGACACCAGCATGATGTTCATCACCCCGATACCGCCAACGACCAGCGAGATCACCGCCACCAGCGTCAGGAACAGCTGAAGAGTACGTGTGGTCTTTTCCGCCGTTTTCAAGAGGCCGTCCATATTCCAGGTGAAGAAATCCTTCTTCCCATGGCGCAACGTTAACAGCCGTTCCAGCTGCTGTTCCGCCAGCGCGCTGTCGTAGCCCTCCTTCACGCGCACGGTGATGGAGTTAAGCCACGACTGGCCCATAATCCGCCCGGAGATGGTGGTATACGGCAGCCAGACGCGCAGGATCTTGCTGCTGCCGAACATCGACTGCTTCTCTTCCGCCACGCCAATGACCGTGGCAGGCATGTTGCCAACGAGGATCACTTCGCCCACCACGTTCGCTTTATTGGGGAAAAGCTGCCTGCGCGAGTTGGCGTCCAGCACCACCACCTGCGCCCTCCCCGCAAGCTGCTCGGCGTTGAAGGTGGCGCCTTCGCTGAAGGTCATGCCGTAGACGTTGAAGTAGTCGCCGCTCACGCCGTTGGCGCTGGCCGCCACGTCGATGTTGCCGTAGCGCAGACGCAGGTTTTGCGAGACCGCAGGCGTGGCGGAGTTCACCCACGGCTGCTTCTGAATCGCCGCCAGATCGTCATACTTGAGCGCCTGCTGATACTGCGGCTCGTCGTCGCCGAAGTCTTTGCCGGGATAAACGTCAATGGTGTTGGTCCCGATGGCGCGGATATCCGCCAGCACCAGCTGCTTGGCCGCGTCGCCCACCACCACAATCGATACCACCGAGGCAATACCGATAATGATGCCGAGCATGGTCAGCAGGGTGCGCATTTTGTTGGCCGCCATCGCCAGCCAGGCCATGGTCAGCGCTTCACGAAAGCCGCTGGAGAACTGCGCCCAGCCGGTCGACGCAGGCAGCGCTTCCTTCGGTGCCGCCGCGCGGGACTCACGCGGCGGCGGGTTGCTCACCAGCTCGCCGTCGTGGATCTCTATAATCCGTTCGGCCTGCTTTGCCACCTGCGGATCGTGGGTAACGATAATCACCGTGTGGCCCTGATCGCGCAGCTGGTGCAGGATCGCCATCACCTCTTCGCCGGAGCGGCTGTCGAGCGCCCCGGTCGGTTCATCCGCGAGGATCACCTGCCCGCCGTTCATCAGGGCGCGGGCAATACTCACGCGCTGCTGCTGGCCGCCGGACAGCTGCGACGGCTGGTACTCCACCCGCTCCGCCAGCCCCAGACGCGTTAACAGCGCCTTCGCGCGCTCGAGGCGTTTCTTCCGCTCAACGCCCGCATACACCGCGGGAACCTCCACGTTCTGCGCCGCGCTCAGGTGAGAGAGCAAGTGGTAACGCTGGAAGATAAAGCCAAAGTGTTCCCGGCGCAGCTTCGCCAGCGCGTCGCCGTCCAGCGTCGAGACGTCCGTCCCGGCCACGCGGTACGTACCGCTGGTGGGTTTATCCAGACAGCCGAGAATGTTCATCAGCGTCGATTTACCGGAGCCCGATGCGCCTACAATCGCTACCATCTCGCCCGCCTCCACGCTCAGGGAGATGCCTTTCAGCACCTCCACCGGGCCGTCGCCGGACGGATAGCTGCGACGAATGTCCTTCAGCTCAAGCAGCGCGGTCATTTAGCGGCTCCGGGCAGGCTTTCGCTGACAACAACCTCCTCGCCCTCTTCCAGCCCTTTCTCCACCACCACGTCGGTGTCGTTGCGCGCGCCAATCACCACCTCGCGCTCGCGCGTTTCACCGTTGCGCAGCACTTTCACCTTGTAGCGATTGTCCCCGGCGGATTCACCCAGCGCGGAGAGCGGAACGGTCAGCACGTTCTTCACGCCGGTCAGCTGGATGTGCACCTGCGCGGTCATGTCCAGGCGCAGCACGCCCTTCGGGTTTGGCACTTCAAAACGCGCATAGTAGAAAATGGCGTCGTTAACCTTTTCCGGCGTCGGCAGAATGTCTTTCAGCACGCCTTCGTAGCGGGTCTGCGGATCGCCGAGTACGGTAAACCAGGCATTCTGACCCGGCTTAAGATGGATCACGTCCGCCTCGGAGACCTGGGCCTTCACCAGCATGGTGCTCATGTCCGCCAGCGTCAGAATATTTGGCGCCTGCTGGGCGGCAATCACCGTCTGGCCCTGCAGCGTGGTAATTTGCGTCACTTCCCCGGCCATCGGCGCGACGATCTTTGTGTAATCAAGATTGGTTTTCGCCGTATCCAGCGAGGCCTGATTACGCTTGATTTGCGCGTCGATCGTGCCAATCTGCGCCTGTTTCACTGCCAGTTCAGTCGCGGCGGTGTCTAAATCCTGTTTCGAGATAGCCTGGGTTTTCGCCAGCGCCTGCTGGCGGGTCAGCGTCACCTGCGCCAGGTTACGCTCTGCCTGCGCCTGCGCACGCTGCGCGCGCAGCTCCATCAGCGTCGCTTCCACTTCGCGGATCTGGTTCTCAGCCTGCTCGGGATCGATAACGCCAAGCAGCTGGCCTTTTTTCACCTTGTCGCCAATCTCTACCGACAGCGTTTTCAGCTGGCCGCTGACCTGAGCGCCGACGTCAACTTTGCGCAGCGCATCAAGTTTGCCCGTCGCAAGGACATTTTGCTGCAGTTCACCCGGACGAACGATCAGCGTCTGGTACTGCGGCACAGGCGCGTTAAGCACCTGCCATAACCAGAATCCACCGGCTACAATCACCAGCGCCAGCAGCAGAAACAGCGTTCTGCGTTTTCCCTTGAGGTTCATAAATATTCCAAATAAATGTTCTGGCAATAATAAACGTTGATTCTATCTAAACGACTCCTTAACGAAACCCCTGTTCTCCGAAATCACCCTAATTTGTTTACAAGACGTTGATATTTCCCCTGCTGAAATAGCGGTATTCCAAAAGACTCAGGATTTATCATGTCTTCTATCGTCGATACACCTCTTCCAAACCTGACGCAGCCGACATCCGGCTGGCAGCTCTTCAAAAATCTGGCGTTCGGCAAGATCGCGCCCGGCCTTGCATGGCAGAACCCCGCCTATCGCCGCAAGTTCATGCTGCGTTCTCTGGCGACGCCCGTGAGCACGTCTCGCCTGTTAACAAACCTCGCTAAGCAGCCGCGTCTGATGCAGATGCTGCAGGTGCAGCCCGGTCTGCCGTGTCGGCTTCATCGTCCCTGGCTGACGGTGAAGATGGATCGCCAGCACGCGCTGGAATCCCTGAACTGGCACTATCAGGCCATGAGCCGCCAGCTCCCGGCCACGCTCCTGAAGGGCTATCTTTCGACGCAGGGGACTACGCTGCTGACCTTAACCGGGAAAGATGAACAGCAATTTACCGTCCGCCTGTGTGCCGATGCGTTCCTGGATAAAGAGGGAGAGGCCACCCTCACCTTCTGCGACGTTCAGAATACGGTGCTGGCGGAGCTAACCTTTACGCTCTGCCAGTTTGAAGGAAAATCGACGCTGTTCATCGGCGGTTTGCAGGGCGCGAAAGCGCATGTTCCCCATGAGCTGATCCAGAAAGCGACGAAGGCCTGCCACGGTCTGTTCCCGAAACGCCTGCTGGTTGAAGCCGCCATGACGTTCGGCGCCGCATTCCCGGTCGTGCAGATTGTTGCCGTCAGTAATGCCACCCATATTTATCGCAGCTGGCGCTACCGCAAGAAAAAAGAGGGAAAACTGCTGGCCGATTACGACGGCTTCTGGAGTTCCCTCGGTGGGGAAAAACAGGAGAGCGGCCACTTTATGCTGCCGCTTGCCATGCCGCGTAAACCCATAGAAGAGATCGCGAGCAAGAAACGCGCCGAATACCGTCGCCGCTACGCGCTGCTGGATAGCCTGATTCAGCAGGTGAAACAGGCGACCGAACGTTAATCCGCCCTTCCGCGTGCCAGCCACAGCACGCGGGAGAACATTTTCCGCAGCAGGGTCGGAACCGCCTCTACGCCCCGCCTTCCCGCTTCCGTCGCCACTTCAATGGCTAAGTCCGGTTTCGACGAACGGTGAATCGCTTTGGCGATCACGCGCCGCATGTTCATCGGGACGTCGACCGGCACCATCGCAATGCGGTGGAATACGTCGTCAAAGCCCTGACGGTACATAAAATGCTCCATGTCCATCGCGGGCAGCATCGTTAAATGATCCCGTTCTTCTTCACGCTCGTTGTTCAGCAGGCTGCGCACGGTTGAGGCATATTTTTTCCCCGCCTCGTCGCCGTCCACCAGCACATGCCATTCAATTCCCATTCGGCGGGCAAATTTTATCAGCGGTTTTAATCCCGACTGGGCAAATTCGATCACCTTAATACCTTCTGCATCAAAATGGTGGCCGCACTGGCGCGCCAGTTCATTGATGACCCAGGTCTCCGTTTCCCCTTCCACCAGCAGCCAGCAGCGGGCGAAGAGCGACGAGGCGCGATTAAAGCGTATATGAAACGCGATTCTCCGCCCATCTTCGGCGTTCATCCCGCCGGGCCCGAGACGGTACGCGGATACGCGGGAGGACTCGCGCACCAGACGGCAGATGTGCTCCACCGGCGTCAGCGAGAGCAGCTCACCGGAGTTGGTGGTGGTAATCCGCTGGAGCGGCAGCAGATTCAGCAGGTGCCACGCCACGGAGAGCATGATGGGGTGCAGGCGCGTTTCCGGATCTTCCACCAGCAGCAGCGGGCGGGCATCCCGGTCAAGACGCACGGTGCCCTTCGCCTGCAGAAGCGTTGAAAACAGCCCCAGCAAAATCACCCGATGGGTACGCCCACCGGGCCGGTCGATCATCCGGTTGATGATGTCGAGATAGCGCCAGCTGCGCTGTTCATCATGAGAACGGCGGCGCATCAAACGATGGCGCGACTCCGAGGTGCCCTGCTCGGAAAAATAGTGCTCCAGCAGTTGCACCATCGCCGACAGCCCCTGACGAATTTGACCATCGGTGAGGTTTTGCGGACGCGACACCAGCTCTCGCGCCAGGAAATCCAGCTCGCGGGCGGTGACTTCCACCTCCGGCATATTCGGTACGGTGCCGTTACGAATACGGCGCATAAAGCGCGCATCGCGCAGGCGTAACACCGGCGTCAGGCGGATAAGGTGACGCGCCAGATCGTCGATATTCTCCAGCGGAATCGGGTTGGCTTTCTCATCGAGAAATTCACGCAGGGTCAGTACCCCCTCGTTTTCCGCCATCTCACCTTCCAGCCGATAGAAAATCCGGTGGAAACCGTCGTCGCAGGGCACCCAGCAGGGCGACAGCGGGCGGAAGCGACGCACGCGGTGACGGCCGGGTTCGGATTCACGGAACGTCAGGATGATATGCAGGTGCTTCTCGCGGCCCGCGATATCGCCGGGCGGGAACCAGAAATCATCGTGGACGAAGTGATACAGCTTGTCTTCGGGTGAAAGCAGCAGCGTCAGCGCATCAAGCAGGCTGGACTTACCCCACGCGTTCTCGCCGATCAGGACGTTGTTCTGCTCCAGCTGCAGCGACAGGCGGTTAATACCGCGAAACCCGACAATTTCCACACGTTCGAGAAGCATAGATCCCCCGCGAAATGATCACTTTTTCCTTTAAGTTATCAGCAGTATAGCGGCAGGAACCCTGGCACGACAGCAGAACATTCACCCTTGCGGGATTTGAACTATGCTCTATTTACCGCTGATTTGAACAAGGATTAACATCACATTGCCTTAAATCAAATTAACCGAATTTATTTAAGTGGCGAAGGGATGTTGTTGGTTTTTAAAATACGGGCTCTTTGAGTCGTCATCCCTTTATGGCGATATATCCCGCGCGCGGGAAAACGCGTGGAAAATTATTTTGAGGTGGTTATGTTTAGAAAATTGGCAGCAGAATGCTTTGGTACATTCTGGCTGGTATTTGGTGGCTGCGGCAGCGCCGTTCTGGCAGCAGCATTCCCGGAATTAGGTATTGGTTTTGTCGGCGTCGCGCTGGCATTTGGCTTAACCGTATTAACCATGGCTTTCGCCGTGGGGCATATTTCCGGCGGTCATTTTAACCCGGCGGTGACATTAGGCTTATGGGCGGGCGGACGTTTCCCGGCGAAAGAGGTTATTGGCTACATCGTGGCGCAGGTGGTTGGCGGTATTATTGCGGCGGGCGTGCTGTACGTCATTGCCAGCGGTAAAGCAGGCTTTGACGCGGCGGCCAGCGGCTTCGCCTCTAACGGCTTTGGCGAACACTCTCCGGGCGGTTATTCCATGCTTTCTGCCATTGTAATTGAAATTGTACTGACCGCAGGCTTCCTGCTGGTGATCCACGGTGCAACCGACAAACACGCGCCTGCAGGCTTCGCGCCCATCGCCATTGGTCTGGCGCTGACGCTGATCCACCTGATCTCCATTCCGGTGACCAACACCTCCGTTAACCCGGCGCGCAGCACCGCCGTCGCCATTTTCCAGGGCGGCTGGGCGCTTGAGCAGCTTTGGCTGTTCTGGGTGATGCCGATCGTCGGCGGTATTCTGGGCGGCGTGCTGTACCGCACTCTGCTGGAAAAACGCGATTAATCTTTCCCTCCCTCTCCCCGTGGGAGAGGGCCGGGGTGAGGGCAACAGGCCGCACCCCCACATAGACACAAGCCGGGTAAGGCGCAGCCGCCACCCGGCTTTTTTATTGCTCCTTTACCTGACAGCCTTTATTGGGTAGTGTCTCTGGCGCTTAACAGAAACTCAAAAGGACCGGCTGTTCATGTTTTCAGGACTCCTCATTATTCTGCTGCCCCTGATTGTGGGCTATCTTATTCCGCTGCGTCATGAATCGGCCTTAAAGCTTATTAACCGTTTTCTCAGCTGGATTGTTTACGTCATTCTGTTCTTTATGGGGATCAGCCTGGCCTTCCTGGATAATCTGGCGACAAATTTACTTTCCATCCTGCATTATTCTGCGGTCACCGTGGTGGTTATTTTGCTGTGCAATATTGCCGCCCTGCTGTGGCTGGAACGCACTATTCCGTGGAAAAATAATCACCACCAGGAAAAGCTTCCCTCCCGAATTGCAATGGCGCTGGAATCATTAAAGCTCTGCGGCGTCGTGGTGCTTGGATTTCTTCTGGGCCTTACCGGATGGACATTTTTGCAGCACGCGACGGACGCCAGCGAATATACCCTGATCTTCCTGCTGTTCCTGATTGGTATTCAGCTGCGAAATAACGGTATGACGCTGAAACAGATTGTCCTGAACCGTCGGGGAATGATCGTTGCCGTTATGGTTGTCGTCAGCTCAATGGTCGCGGGCGTGATTAATGCCTTTATTCTCGATCTGCCGCTGAAAACCGGCCTGGCGATGGCCTCCGGGTTTGGCTGGTACTCCCTCTCCGGTATTCTGCTGACCGAATCCTTCGGCCCGGTGATCGGCAGCGCTGCCTTCTTTAACGATCTGGCTCGAGAGCTGATTGCCATCATGCTGATCCCGGGTCTGGTTCGCCGCAGCCGCTCGACGGCACTGGGCCTGTGCGGCGCCACGTCGATGGACTTTACCCTGCCGGTCCTCCAGCGTTCTGGCGGGCTGGAGATGGTGCCCGCAGCCATCGTTCACGGCTTTATTTTGAGCCTGCTGGTTCCCGTCCTGATGGCGTTTTTCTCTGCCTGATACCTCTGTGGCGGTAGGGCTCCTGCCGCCAAAATTGCGCTAAATCAATCTCCCTCTATTTTGTCGCAGAAAGCTCTTTTCACCGTTCTGGCACAGGCATACCCTTAAACATGTATATTAAATATAACTTTTACAGGTGTGATTATGTTTTGTGTGCAATGTGAACAAACCATCCGTACCCCGGCAGGCAACGGCTGCTCTTACGCGCAGGGTATGTGCGGTAAAACCGCAGAAACATCAGACCTGCAGGATCTGCTGATAGCCGCCCTGCATGGTCTTTCCGCCTGGGCCTTCAAAGCCCGTGAATACGGCATCGTCGACCATTACGTCGACAGCTTCGCGCCGCGCGCGTTTTTCTCCACGCTGACTAACGTCAACTTCGATTCTCCGCGCATCGTCGGCTATGCCCGCGAAGCGATTGCCCTGCGCGAAGCTTTGAAAGCGCAGTGCCTGAATGCCGATACCAGTGCCCGCGTGGACAACCCAATGGCGGAGCTTCAGCTGGTGAGCGACGACCTGGGCGAGCTACAGCGCCAGGCCGCAGAATTTACCCCTAATAAGGACAAAGCGGCGATTGGCGAGAACATCCTCGGCCTGCGTCTGCTGTGCCTGTACGGCCTGAAAGGTGCAGCGGCCTATATGGAACACGCGCACGTTCTCGGGAAGTCAGATAACGACATTTACGCCCAGTACCACAAAATTATGGCGTGGCTCGGCACCTGGCCTTCCGACATGAACGCCCTGCTCGAGTGCGCAATGGAAATCGGCCAGATGAACTTCAAGGTCATGAGCATTCTGGATGCCGGTGAAACCAGCACTTACGGTCATCCGACCCCGACGCAGGTCAACGTCAAAGCGACCGAAGGCAAATGCATCCTGATTTCCGGCCACGACCTGAAAGATCTCTACAACCTGCTGAAGCAGGCCGAAGGCACCGGCGTTAACGTCTATACCCACGGCGAAATGCTGCCCGCCCACGGCTACCCGGAACTGCGCAAGTTCAAGCATCTGGTGGGTAACTACGGCAGCGGCTGGCAAAATCAGCAGGTAGAGTTCGCCCGCTTCCCTGGCCCTATCGTGATGACCTCAAACTGCATCATCGACCCTACCGTGGGCGCGTATGACGACCGCATCTGGACCCGCAGCATCGTCGGCTGGCCGGGCGTGAGCCACCTTGAAGGCGACGATTTCGGTCCGGTTATCGAGCAGGCGCAGCAGATGGCGGGCTTCCCGTACAGCGAAATCGAACATCTGATCACCGTTGGCTTCGGTCGCGAAACGCTGCTGGGTGCGGCAGATTCTCTGATTGACCTCGTCAGCCGTGAAAAGCTGCGCCACATCTTCCTCGTTGGGGGATGCGACGGCGCGCGCGGCGAGCGTAACTACTTCACCGATTTCGCCACCAGCGTGCCGGATGATTGCCTGATCCTGACCCTGGCGTGCGGTAAATACCGTTTCAACAAGCTGGACTTCGGCAACATCGAAGGCCTGCCGCGCCTGATTGATGCAGGCCAGTGCAATGATGCTTACTCGGCCATCATTCTGGCGGTCACGCTGGCGGAAAAACTCGGCTGCGGCGTCAACGATCTGCCGCTGTCCCTGGTGCTCTCCTGGTTCGAGCAGAAAGCGATTGTCATCCTGCTGACCCTGCTCTCTTTGGGCGTAACCAACATCGTGACCGGCCCGACGGCGCCAGGCTTCCTGACGCCGGACCTGCTGGCGGTGCTGAACGAGAAATTCGGTCTGCGTTCCGTGACCAATGTTGAAGATGATATGAAGCAACTGCTGAGCGCGTAAGGAGCGATTCATGACCATGCCAACCTCACAATGTCCGTGGCGGATGCAGGTTCATCACATCCATCAGGAGACGCCGGATGTGTGGACGCTGTCGCTGCTCTGCCACGACTACTATCCGTACCGTGCGGGCCAGTATGCGCTGGTCAGCATTCGCAACTCGGCGGACACGCTTCGCGCCTATACGATCTCCTCCACGCCGGGCGTGAGCGAGTACATTACGCTCACTATCCGCCGCATTGATGACGGTGCAGGCTCCCAGTGGCTGACCCGTGACGTGAAGCGCGGAGATTACATCTGGCTGTCTGACGCGCAGGGGGATTTCACCTGTGACGACAAGGCAGACGATAAATTCCTTCTGCTGGCGGCGGGCTGTGGCGTAACGCCGATCATGTCGATGCGCCGCTGGCTGGCGAAGAACCGCCCGCAGGTCGACGTGCAGACAATCTTCAGCGTGCGCTCTCCGGAAGATGTGATTTTTGCCGATGAGTGGCGTGATTATCCGGTGACGCTGGTGGCGGAACACAACGCGACCCACGGTTTTGTGCCCGGTCGCCTGAGCCGCGAGTTGCTGCAAAGCGTGCCGGATATTGCGAACCGTACCGTGATGACCTGCGGCCCGGCGCCGTACATGGATATCGTGGAGAAAGAAGTTAGAGCGCTTGGCGTGACCCGCTTCTTCAAAGAGCAGTTCTTCACGCCGGTGGCGGAAGCGGCAACCAGCGGGATTCAGTTCACCAAACTGCAGCCCGCACAGACCTTCTTTGGCCGCGTGGGCACCACGCTGCTGGAAGCGCTGGAAAGCAACAAGGTGCCGGTAGTCGCGGCCTGCCGTGCGGGCGTGTGCGGCTGCTGTAAAACGAAAGTGGTTTCCGGGGAATATACCGTCACCAGCACCATGACGCTGTCCGACGCGGAAATTGCCGAGGGTTACGTGCTGGCGTGCTCGTGCCATCCGCAGGGGGATTTGGTCCTCGCATAAGCAATAAACGTTCGATCGTAGGCCCGGTAAGCGCTAGCGCCACCGGGCTTTTTTGCCGGGTGGCACTGCGTTTACCCGGCCTACGTTGTGCATGCTGCCTGTACGGCAGTGAACGACAACCTGAATGGCCCGTCAATCCCAATTCATTTCTAAGCTGCCTGTACGGCAGTGAAGGGAACAATCTACACCTATCACCTTGTCAGATAAAGAATTCCCCTCAAAAAATACCTCTTAAACCCTTTTTTCATCACAAATAATTCCGCTTAATAAAATCAAAGACTTAAAAACCACCAATAAAAAAAGTCCAGAGACCCTTATATTTTCAGTACCCAGCTTTATTGCCACGCAGGCGCTTTCCCTAACGCAAACCGCCCTGCCCCTAAACACGCCACCGCCAGCGAGCCAACAAAGAAGTACACCAGACTTTCAATCGCCCATGCCCCAACCTTATCGAGCGCGAACGTTTCACCCACTCCCACCATCAGCCATGCCACGATCATCGTAAACGCCAGCACCAGCGCGGCCGGGCGCGTAAAGAGCCCGACAATAATCAGGATCGGTGCCACCACTTCGCCAATCAACACGCCGTGGGCAATAAATCCCGGCAGCCCTTTCTCTACCAGCATGCCGCTGATAAAGCCCACGCCACCAAACAGCTTATGCAAACCGTGAAAAAGCATCAGCCCACCGACGGCAAGTCGTAACAAGAGTTTGCCGAGATCGTCGTACGATAGCTTTTCATTAACAGCAATTAACAATGATTTAACCATTTGAAATGATTCCTTTTTTCACTGAGGCATCACCAGATTATGCCGAAGCGTGGCGCCTGAAAAGCACCTTTTAAATGGGGGGATTTGACGGGCAATACAGTGACTTTCTTCTAAGCTTGTAAGCGATATCACAAAAAGGAGACGGACAACCATGAAACAAACCGTGGCTGCATATATAGCGAAAACGCTCGAACAGGCTGGCGTAAAACGTATCTGGGGCGTGACCGGCGATTCCCTGAACGGGCTCAGCGACAGCCTGAACAAGATGAAAACCATCGAATGGATGCCGACCCGTCATGAGGAGGTCGCTGCCTTCGCCGCCGGTGCTGAAGCGCAGCTCACAGGGGAACTGGCCGTGTGTGCAGGCTCGTGCGGGCCCGGCAACCTGCATCTGATCAACGGCCTGTTCGACTGCCACCGTAACCACGTGCCGGTGCTGGCGATTGCCGCCCATATCCCCTCTTCCGAAATCGGCAGCGGCTATTTTCAGGAGACGCATCCGCAGGAGCTGTTCCGTGAATGCAGCCACTACTGTGAGCTGGTTTCATCCCCGGAGCAGATCCCGCAGGTGCTGGCGATCGCCATGCGCAAAGCCGTACTAAACCGTGGCGTTTCCGTGGTCGTTATCCCGGGAGATGTGGCGCTCAAGGCTGCTCCTGAAGGGGCCAGCACCCACTGGTATCACGCCCCGCAGCCGGTGGTAACGCCAGCCGAAGAGGAGCTGAAAAAGCTGGCGCAGCTGCTGCGCTACTCCAGCAATATCGCCCTGATGTGCGGCAGCGGCTGTGCGGGCGCGCATAAAGAGCTGCTGGAATTTGCCGGAAAGCTTAAAGCGCCGATCGTCCACGCCCTGCGCGGCAAAGAGCACGTCGAATATGATAACCCGTACGATGTGGGCATGACCGGGCTGATCGGTTTTTCTTCCGGCTTCCACACCATGATGAACGCCGACACGTTGATCCTGCTCGGCACCCAGTTCCCGTACCGCGCGTTCTACCCGACGGACGCCAAAATCATTCAGATTGATATCAACCCGGCCAGCATCGGTGCGCACAGCAAGGTCGATATGGCGCTGGTGGGGGACATCAAATCCACCCTTGCCGCCCTGCTGCCGCTGCTGGAAGAGAAAACGGACCGCAAATTCCTTGATAAAGCGTTGAGCGACTACCGCGACGCGCGCAAGGGGCTGGACGATCTCGCCAAACCGAGCGACAAAGCCATTCATCCGCAGTATCTGGCGCAGCAGATCAGCCATTTTGCGGACGACGACGCTATTTTTACCTGCGACGTGGGCACGCCAACCGTCTGGGCGGCGCGCTACCTGAAGATGAACGGCAAACGTCGCCTGCTCGGCTCGTTCAACCACGGCTCGATGGCCAACGCCATGCCGCAGGCGCTGGGGGCAAAAGCGACGGCACCGGAGCGTCAGGTCGTGGCGATGTGCGGCGACGGCGGGTTCAGCATGCTGATGGGGGATTTCCTGTCGGTGGTGCAGATGAAGCTTCCGCTGAAAATCGTGGTCTTTAACAACAGCGTGCTGGGCTTCGTGGCGATGGAGATGAAGGCCGGAGGCTATCTCACGGATGGCACCGAGCTGCACGACACCAACTTTGCCCGCATCGCCGAAGCGTGCGGCATCACCGGTATTCGCGTGGAGAAAGCCTCCGAGGTGGATGAAGCCCTGCAGCGCGCCTTCTCCATCGACGGTCCGGTACTGGTTGACGTCGTCGTCGCCAAAGAAGAGCTGGCGATCCCGCCGCAGATCAAGCTGGAACAGGCCAAAGGTTTTAGCCTCTACATGCTGCGCGCCATCATCAGCGGGCGCGGTGACGAAGTGATCGAACTGGCAAAAACCAACTGGCTCAGGTAAAACGTTTCGCATGACCTCTTAAAATAAAGGGATGTGAAATGATTGTTTTGCGTAGTGATACCGTTACCCGCCCGAGCCGCGCCATGCTCGAAGAGATGATGGCCGCCCCGGTCGGGGACGACGTCTACGGCGATGACCCGACGGTCAACGAACTGCAGCGCTATGCGGCAGAGCTGAGCGGCAAGGAGGCCGCGCTGTTCCTGCCGACCGGCACGCAGGCTAACCTGGTGGCGCTGCTCAGCCACTGCGAGCGCGGTGAAGAGTATATCGTCGGCCAGGGTGCGCATAACTACCTGTACGAAGCTGGCGGCGCGGCGGTGCTTGGCAGCATCCAGCCGCAGCCGATTGACGCCGCGCCGGACGGCACCCTGCCGCTGGATAAAGTCGCGGCAAAAATCAAAGCTGACGATATTCACTTCGCCCGCACCAGGCTGCTCAGCCTCGAAAACACCCACAACGGTAAAGTGCTGCCGCGCGAATACCTGAAAGCAGCGTGGGAATTCACTCGCGAGCGCAACCTCGGCCTGCACGTCGACGGCGCACGCATTTTCAACGCCGTCGTGGAGTACGGCTGCGAGCTAAAAGAGATAACGCAATATTGCGACTCGTTCACCATTTGCCTCTCAAAAGGGCTGGGTACGCCGGTGGGTTCGCTGCTGGTCGGCAGCGCAGACTACATCAAGCGCGCCAACCGCTGGCGTAAAATGACCGGCGGCGGCATGCGTCAGGCGGGCATTCTGGCGGCTGCCGGACTGTACGCATTAAAAAATAACCTGGCGCGCCTCAAGGACGATCATGACAACGCCGCGTGGATGGCAACGCAGCTGCGCGAGATCGGCGCGGACGTGATGCGTCACGACACCAACATGCTTTTTGTGCGCGTGGGCGACGAGCACGCCGCTGCGCTGGGTGAATTTATGAAAGCGCGTGGCGTGATGATCAACGCCTCCCCGGTCGTGCGCCTGGTGATGCATCTCGACGTGAGCCGCGAACAGCTGGCGGACGTGGTGAAACACTGGCAGGCGTTTTTACAGCGTTAAGGAGCATCACGTGCCGCAACGTATTCTGGTGCTCGGCGCCAGCGGATATATCGGTCAGCACCTCACTACTGCATTAAGCCAGCAGGGGCATCAGGTGCGGGCAGCGGCACGCAATACCGAGCGCCTGCAAAAGCTTGGTTTGCCTGGCGTGACCTGTCACAACGTCGATCTCAACTGGCCGAAGGAACTCCCCGCGCTGCTGGAAGGGGTCGACACGCTTTACTACCTGGTCCACAGCATGGGCGAAGGCGGGGATTTTATCGCCCACGAGCGTCAGGTGGCGATGAACGTCCGCGATGCCCTGCTGCAAACCCCGGTTAAGCAGGTGATTTTTTTAAGCTCGCTCCAGGCACCCGAACACGAGCAGTCCGACCATCTGCGCGCCCGCCAACTGACGGCAGACACGCTGCGCGGGGCGAATATTCCCGTCACCGAACTGCGCGCCGGGATCATCGTCGGCGCGGGTTCCGCCGCCTTCGAAGTAATGCGCGATATGGTCTACAACCTGCCGGTGCTGACCCCGCCGCGCTGGGTGCGCTCGCGCACCACGCCGATTGCGCTGGAGAATTTGCTCCACTATCTGGTGGCCCTGCTGGATCACCCGGCAGAGCAACACCGCGTGCTGGAGGCGGCAGGCCCGGAAGTGCTCAGCTATCAGGAGCAGTTCGAACATTTCATGCGCGTCAGCGGACGCCGCCGCTGGCTGATCCCCATTCCCTTCCCGACCCGCTGGATATCGGTGTGGTTTTTGAATGTGATCACCTCGGTTCCCCCGACGACTGCCAAAGCACTGATCCAGGGGCTAAAGCACGATCTGCTGGCGGACGATCGCGCGCTGCGCGCATTAATCCCCCAGGCGTTGATCCGCTTTGACGACGCGGTGCGGCATACGCTGAAAGAAGAAGAGAAGCTGGTGAACTCCAGCGACTGGGGCTACGACGCGCAGGCCTTTGCCCGCTGGCGCCCCGAGTACGGCTATTACCCGAAACAGGCGGGCTGCACGGTAAAAACCTCTGCCAGCCTTCACGCGCTGTGGGAGGTGGTGAACCAGATCGGCGGCAAAGAGCGCTATTTCTTCGGCAATATCCTCTGGCAGACGCGCGGTGCGATGGATCTGCTGGTCGGTCACCGGCTGGCGAAAGGCCGCCCGGCGCATCCGTATCTTAAGCCAGGCGATGCGGTCGACAGCTGGAAGGTGATCGTCGTCGAGCCGGAAAAACAGCTGGCGCTACTGTTCGGCATGAAGGCGCCGGGGCTGGGGCGGCTCTGCTTTACGCTCAAGGACAAAGGCGACCATCGGGAACTGGACGTTCGCGCCTGGTGGCACCCACACGGGATGCCGGGTCTGTTCTACTGGCTGTTTATGATCCCCGCCCATCTGTTTATCTTCCGGGGTATGGCAAAACGCATTGCGCAACTGGCAGAACAAAAGACGAAAATAAGTTAATAAAACCCTCTTTCTTTCACCTTTCCCATTGCAACACATCGTAATTCACGAAAGAATGCGCACGAAATTCTTTTCAACACAGTGGATTGATATGAAGGTACTGGTTACCGGGGCGACCAGCGGCTTAGGCCGAAATGCGGTCGAATTTCTGCGCAACAAGGGCATCAGCGTCAGGGCCACCGGTCGCAACGAAGCGATGGGGAAACTGCTGCAAAAAATGGGCGCGGAGTTCGTCCATGCCGACCTGACGGAGCTGGTCTCCTCGCAGGCGAAGGTGATGCTCGCCGGTATCGACACGCTGTGGCACTGCTCCAGTTTTACCTCCCCGTGGGGAACCCAGGAAGCCTTCGATCTCGCCAACGTGCGCGCCACGCGTCGTCTGGGCGAATGGGCCGTCGCCTGGGGCGTGCGTAACTTTATCCATATATCCTCCCCGTCGCTCTATTTTGATTATCACCACCATCGCGACGTGCAGGAAGATTTCCGCCCTGCTCGCTTTGCCTGCGAGTTTGCCCGCAGCAAGGCGGCCAGCGAAGAGGTGATCGATCTGCTGGCGCAGTCAAACCCGCATACCCGTTTTACCGTCCTGCGCCCGCAGAGCCTCTTCGGACCGCACGACAAAGTGTTTATTCCGCGTCTGGCGCAGATGATGCACCACTACGGCAGCGTGCTGCTGCCGCGCGGCGGCGATGCGCTGGTGGACATGACCTATTACGAAAATGCCGTCCACGCCATGTGGCTGGCAAGCCAGCCGGACTGCGATAAGCTTATCTCCGGTCGCGCCTATAACATCACCAACGGTGAACCGTGCACGTTGCGCAGCATTGTGCAGCGGCTGATTAATGAACTGCAGATCGACTGCCGTATCCGTTCCGTGCCCTACCCGATGCTGGACATGATCGCCCGCAGCATGGAGCGTTTTGGCAGTAAATCCGCCAAAGAGCCCGCGCTGACGCACTACGGCGTATCGAAGCTTAACTTTGATTTTACGCTGGATATCACGCGCGCGGAGACTGAGCTGGGGTATAAGCCGATTGTGACGCTGGATGAAGGCATTGTGCGCACGGCAGCGTGGTTACGGGATCACGGGAAGTTGCACCGCTAGCCTTTTTGCCCGGTGGCGGCTTCGCCTTACCGGGCCTACATCCCCTCGCCCCTCCGGGGAGAGGGTTAGGGTGAGGGGAAAGTGCAGATACTAAAACGGCAACCTTTCGGTTGCCGTTTGCTTTTACAGAGCCGTCCAGGCATCAGCCCATGCCAGACCTGCGCCTGGTTCATAGTATGCCGGGGAGTTGTTACACCAGCCGCTGTACGGGAACGGTTTGCACTGGAACAGTTTACCGTGGTTGTTCACGATATCACCTGCGTTGTACTTGCTGTTCGCGCTCCACGCCTGGTAAGCACCTTCGTCACCTGATGGCGTTGCCGCTTTCGCTTTCACGTTCAGCAGGTAAGTGGTGGTATTGCTCAGCTCGCCATCGCTGACGGTCAGGCTGATTTCAATCTGCTGCGCCGTTGCGGACTCAGGCGCCTTGAAGGTCACCACCGCTTTATCTTCGCCGGTCACAGTCTGGCCATCCTGAGAATGCCAGGTGTAGGTCAGCTTGTTGCCGTCCGCGTCGGTAGAGCCTTCCGCGCTCAGAGACACCTGCGCACCCGCTTCAACGGCACCGATTGGACCCGCAATCTGCGCAACCGGCGCGTGGTTCACCGCGACAGGTTCAGCAGGGGTTTCATCCGGCGTTGGCGCTGGGGTCGGCGTGACGTCTTCAGATGGCGTAGGCGTTGGTGTGACCGGGGTTTCGTCCGGCTTCACCGCAGAACCGTCGTCATTCACGATATTCACGTTATAGAACTTCTGCACGCACTTGGTGTAGTCGCCCTCTTTGAACGCGCTGAACGGCGTCTGGTAGCCCACCAGCTGGCACGCATAGGTTGAACCGTTTGGCGTATCCGGGCTCCATCCCCAGTCCTGTTCCCAGTAAATCTTCAGGGCACCGGCACCGTATTCGTCGAACTGCTTCATGTTGGCGCAGCCCAGCACTTCATTGGCCGGAACAGGCACTTTCAGGTAGTTCGCGAACTCTTTGTAGTACTTGATACGGTTCTGAGACTGAGCAATTTCAGTCGGGCCGCCGCACTCTACGCCGCCGTTGATGATCTGGGTGGTCACGCCGAAGCCAGGGACCAGACCGTTGGCTTTATCATGATCGTTCGGCTGCCACGTGCCGTCGATAACCTGCAGCATGCTTGGTTTTGGCGGCTGCGGGTAGGCGAAGAAGAAGATCGCGCTCGCCAGGTTCAGCCAGGTATCCGCCACCAGCTCAGGTTTATCCAGCAGGGTACGCACGTCGCCGTACATTGCTTCGGAGAACGGACCGTAGTTGTAGTTGTAGGACAGCTGCTTCGCGCCGCGACCGAAGTAGCTCAGGAAGTCGCCGTCTTTATCCTTACCGCACGGCCAGGTCTGGCCCTGCCATACTTTCGGGTCACATTCGCCGTTATAGCCGCCCTTCTGCCCTTCGCTCCAGCCCATTTCACGCACGTGGACCAGCGCCTGACGCCACTCGGCTTCCGGACGCCAGCTTTCGTGGCCGCCGGTTTCCTGGGCAAAGTGGGCAAACATGGTGGCCAGCTCTTTGCGGCAGATCGCATCGCTGTCGCGACCGTCGTTATAGGTCTTACACAGCGCCGGGAATTTACCTACGGCTTTCAGGAAGTTGCTGTAGGTATAGGCCTGAGCGCGCAGCGGGAAGAGATAATCCCAGTCGCTGGCCTTCACGATCCCTTCCACGCGCTTAACGTTGTCCGGGTTCGCCGCACGGCCTGGCTCAATCATTTCGACCTGCGCGTTATCAAGGGTCTGAATCGTCTCTTTAACGGAGGTCATCAGCGGGAAGTTAGTGAGCTCCTGCTCTTTCTTCGCCAGATCGCTGGCTTTCATGGTGTACGGCTCGCCGGTGGTCGCCTGCAAAGAGGCAGCCTGCGCCATAAAAGGTGCAACGCAAGCACCAGCAACAAGTACACTCAGTAACGTCCTTTTGTTCATTTCAATATTCCTGTTTCGTTAAGATTAAAAAAAGAATCCCGGTTTATGTATTAATCCATTAATAAATAAACCACAGACAGCTGTTTTCACTTTTCGAAGAACACCATAAGGAATTCTTCAAAAATAAAAAACGTTAATAACGCGCTGCTAATTTCAATTCCTGATATTTTTTCCAGACTTTGTGGGCATACATCATACGCTGCGGATAATTCTCTTTTTTCAACCCGGCGTTATAGGCACCCACCGCTTCCCAGTTATAGCCGTAGACCTTAATCATGTTTGAGAGAATTGACGCTCCCACCATAATTGAGGTACAGGGTTCGGCCATCAACTGATATTCATCAATGCCTTTGCTCTCAAGCTCCGTAAAGTGCGAGCTGTTTATTTGCATTAATCCCACATCGCGAGTGCCATCGTGGTTTTGCCCAACCGCATACGGGTTCATCCCGGATTCAACGTTAGCAATGGCATACAGCAAATAAGGATCGACATGATAATAATGCGCAGCTCTGTCCCAACAATTTGCCAGTGCGCTTTGGCTTATTATCAATAACAACAATATTAACTTTTTCATTTTTACCTGCTGACATTTGCGGTTATTTCTCCTGGCCAACATCCTGTAAAATGAAGTTTGAATTGCTCCCCCCAATAAGGGGGGAGCAATTATTGGGCTAGATTATTTGCAGTCTGTTGCTGCGCCTTCTTTTACCCATACATCGCTGTTAGCCGGGTTATCACCACGGGTCCACCATTTGGCACGGTAAACGCTGCCCTGGTAAGTGGTGGTATCACCGCCGTTATAGACCAGGTCAGAACGCCAGTTCATCTTCACGTTGCTCACCAGTTCCCATGCATCCACACCGAAGCCAGGCTGGTTGCCCTGCGTCCAGTACTTCGCTTTCCACACCAGATGGTCGAAGCTTACGGTATCGCCATTGTTGTAGATTTTGCTGGCATCCCAGGCAGCATATTTGCTGGCGTTAGCATCGACAGGCGCGTCGCAGCTACCGGTTGCAGAACCTTCGTCAGATGGCGGAGTCACATCATCAGCCGGAGGGGTCACATCGTCAGCTGGTGGGGTCACATCGTCAGCCGGAGGGGTCACCTCATCAGCCGGTGGCGTTACGTCAGCCGGTTTTGGATTCACAGTCACCTGCACGTTAGACTGCACGCTGGTTTTACCATCCGTCACAACAACGCTCAGCGTGTAAGAAGAGGTATTGTTCACCTCTGGCGCAGTGATGCGAACGTTAGCAGTATCGGTACCCGTTGCGTTCATATCAGCCGGTACGCTCCAGCTGTAGGTCAGCGCATCGCCATCAGGATCGGAGGCTTGTGCATGCAGAGAAATCGCTTCACCGGATTCAACGGTAACGGATTCCATGGCATTGATCACCGGAGCCTGGTTGGCCTTAGGCGCTTTGTTCACTACCTGTACGTCGATAGCGTTGCTCAACCCTTTCGCGTCGGTCACGGTCAGGCGGAACACCAGGTTCTGATCGCTAGTCACGGCCGGTACGCTGAAGCTGGCTTTCGCTTGGGTGCTGTTCGCCAGGGTCACGGTGGCGCCGGAAACCTGCGTCCATTTATAGGTCAGCGCATCGCCGTCCTGGTCGCTGGAGGCTGAGCCGTCGAGCGTGACAGTCGCCGGGCCCGTTACCGTCATGTCGGTTGCAGAAGCGACCGGCGCATGGTTGGTTACAACCGGCTCAACAGGCGTAGAGCTGCCGCCCAGCAGGCTTTCATTCATGGCATTCAGGATATCGCCGTTATCGGATTCGATAGACCATGCGAACAAACCACCCAGGTTTTTGTTCAGCACGTATTTGCCTTTCGCATTGACGGAACGGGCGTTATCGTATGTCACCAGCTCACCGGTGGATTTGTTGAACACGTACGGCGCTTCTGCTGCTTCGTCGTATTTGTATTCCCAGCCTGGTTTGCCCAGCATCTGGTTTACAATCTGACGGTAGTCAACAATACCGTTTTCCCATGTCCCTTTGATTGGACCCGTCGCGGTACCGGTGAATGGATTGTCACCCGTGTAACCGTGAACGCCGGTCCAGCCGCGGCCATACATGCCCGCACCGACGACGATCTTGCCAGGCTGAACGCCCTGCGCCAGCATCTCTTTCACTGCGTTATCGGTGGTGTAGTTGGTATCTGGTTTCCAGGACGCACCGTACAGCGCGGTCTGGTGACCCAAATCGGTATTACTCCACGCACCGTAGAAGTCGTAGCTCATCAGGAAGATATGGTCGATGTACTGCTGCGCGGTGTTGTAGTCCACGTCTTCGATCTTATCTTTACCTGCACCGATTGCCGTGGTCAGCTCGTAGGTACGGCCAGTTTCCGCAGACAGCTCGTTCAGCATCTGACGCAGGTCATGCATCAGCGCGGTGTAAGTTGCTTTGTCGGTCTGCGGGTTACCCAGCTTGGCGTTCTCACCGCCGCCGCCCGGGAATTCCCAGTCGATATCCACACCGTCGAACACTTTCCAGGTGGTCAGGAAGTCTTTAACGGACGCAACGAAGCGGTCGCGCAGCACTTTGTTATCCATCTGATAGAACGGGTCAGACAGAGTCCAGCCGCCTACGGATGGCAGGATTTTCAGATCAGGATGGGCTTTTTTCATCGCCATCAGCTGGCCGTAGTTGCCTTTGTACGGGTCGTCCCAGTTGCTTACGCCCTGCTGAGGTTTTTGCAGCGCAGCCCACGGGTCGTGGATCGCCACGGTGTAGTCCTGGCGGCCCTGACAGGCGCGTTTCAGAGACTCCAGCGCGCCGGAGGATTTGGCGCTGTCGTTAATGCCGTCGCCGCCACAGATTGGAATGAAGCCGTACAGCAGGTGGTTAATGTTCGCGACAGGAATTTTGTCTGCCGAGAAGTTACGGTCGTACACGCCCCACTCAGGGAAGTAAGCGCCAACCACTTTATCGGTGTGCTGCGCGAACGCTTTGTTGTTTTCCAGCAGCGGGGTGTTCAGAGGAAGCAGGTGGCTACCGTCGGTATCCGCCACGATGATCAGCTTGCTGGCGCTCTTGGTGCAGCCGCTGTCGTTACACAGCTCAACCTGCTCCTGATAGCGTCCGCCTTTCTTCACTTTAAAGGTTGCAGAGCCTGCGGCACTACCCGCACCGGTCCAGACGGTCTTGCCGTCCAGCAAAACTTTTGCAGACGTTGGGGCATCGCCGCTCCAGACGTTCCACTCCACCTTCACGTCAACGCCATCTTTATGCACTTTGATGAGGTTGTTGTAGTCCTGTGCCGCCTGATCCACCTCTACCAGCGCAAACTTATCATTGCCTGATGTAATTGACGGTGTACCCGGCGCCGCTGCAAATACTGAGCTTGTTGCGGCTGCAACAAAAAGCGCCAGATATTTAGGCTTCATAAATTTCATTTTTTATTTCCTGATAAATTTATTCGTAACGTAATAATCCATGTCTTCCTTGAGAGCATGGAGTCTATTTGCGTAATGCGTATTTAACCAACCTGAAAACCGTGACAAAAAACGTCTTGCTGCGTTGTATTCCTCCATAAAAAGATACAAGCCCAAATTCCGTGTAGCTTATATCTTTTACGATACACTGAGCGCAAAGAGACATCCTTCTCTTCCACCGTCAAAAAAACTTATAAAAAAACTTGACCTGTATATTTAAAATATGAAAGCAAACTGCTGTCCAATAAACACGACTATTCCAGCAAATGACAGATAGGGTCCGAAAGAAATAGTGAGGTTATTTTTATTTAAATTATTTAACGCGAAATAGCCCGCGATACCGCTCAACGCTGCGGCAAGTTCAATTGAAGGCAGCGCCTGCCAACCGCACCAGGCGCCTAAGGCCGCCAGCAGCTTAAAATCGCCGTAGCCCAGCCCTTCCCGCCCTGTCAGCAGGCGAAAGGCCCAGTAGAGCAGCCAGAGCGACAGATAGCCTGCTACCGCACCGAACAACGCGTCCTGCAACGGCAATCTGTGGTCAAATGCATGGAGTAAGAGACCTGCCCACAACAGCGGCTGGGTCAGGCAGTCCGGGAGAAGCTGATACTGCCAGTCGATCATCGCCAGTGGCAGTAAAAACAGCGCGAGTAACCACAGCGAAAACAACCCCTGAACGTCCGGCATGCACCAGGCCGTAACGCCAAAAAACAGCGCCGAGAAAAGTTCGATCAAAAATAACCGCAGCGGGATGGTCGTGCCGCACTGGTGGCAGCGTCCCCGTAATAACAGCCAGCTGACCAGGGGGATATTTTCCCATGCAGCAAGCGTGTGCTGGCACACCGGACAGTGCGAGGCAGGAAAGAGCAGGTTGCCGCTTCCCTCTTCATCCATCACGATCCCCGGCAGGCGCTCGGCAACAACGCCAAGAAAACTGCCCATAATCCCGCCCAGGATCGCACTCACTATCGGAAAACTAACCGGGCAGGCCTCCCTGATCAGCGAGAAGGTATTCATGCGTTTTTTGCCCAGGTGAGCTGCACCTGCGCTTTTACATCGCTGAGATGGTCAACCGGCGTAAGGTTTATTTTTTGCAATCTGACGCCGGAGGTTTGATTAATTTCGCGCAGCCAGTTTTTTAATTCATAAACATTTACCCGATTAACCACGAACGATAAAGTTTGTCCCTCCTGGCGCACGTCCGTCAGCGACAGGTTAATTTCATTGGCGCTTTTCTCGACCACCGTGCGTGGATTATCCGTTTTGACTAACTGAACCTGAAGATGATTTTTATCAATTTCATTGCGCATCCAGTTAAGCGTCTCTTTTTGTCTTTTAAGCGTCGATTTACTATTTTGAATCATATTATCCAAAGGGATGACTCCTGCGTAATACACCGCAGCCCCAAGCAGGGCAACGATGCAGAGTTTTAAAATAACTTTCTCCCGGGCGCTGTAGTTCTGGTAGCGTGATTTCAGCTGCGCGATTCGCTCTTTCATTTATGTTTCCCTGCGATCATGGCGGTATAGGGTTCGGTGGTTGAAACAGGCTGTAAGGTAAAATCGAAATTCTCACGGGTCTGGTTAACAAACGCCTGCAACGCGGGCTGGTTTTGCGCGCTGACGCTCAGCGTCAGCGTGTTTTGCTGCGCATCGTATTCCAGCAGATCGATTTCCATCGCAGGCACTGACTGCCGGGCGGCCGCCAGCTCGTCCAGCTGAAGGAAGATCCCCCTACTCTGTTTTTTGACGTTCTGACCAAAGTGATATTTGATGTTGGTCTGGTGACGCATGCTGGGGAAATGGTGCTTATACACCTGGAGGATCTCCTCCTGTATCTGGTTTTCCTGCTGCACCAGCATCCAGGCCATCGCAATGCGCGGCCCCAGCAGCAGGCCAACGGACAGCAGGCCCGCAATTGCCACTGCGGCTTTCATGCTTTTCGCGACGCGCCCGTTACCGGCCTTAAGGCTGAATTCACCGTGAAGCAGATTCACG
Source organism: Enterobacter sp. 04-C-12-SI-ECC (assembly GCF_047530715.1). Taxonomy (NCBI): domain Bacteria; kingdom Pseudomonadati; phylum Pseudomonadota; class Gammaproteobacteria; order Enterobacterales; family Enterobacteriaceae; genus Enterobacter; species Enterobacter sp. 04-C-12-SI-ECC. Next base: position 18,316 of record NZ_JBLKDI010000018.1, on the reverse strand, counting down.
CGACAGGCCTGCCACTGCGGCTGGATCAGCACCAACGGATGCTGCCAGGGCTGGGCGATGTCGACGTCCACACCAGCAGGCGCTTCGCCGTAACAGCACACCTCCCCCTCTCCGGCCTTCTGCATCAGAAGCGGCAGCAGGCTCGCTTCCATTTCGCTGGCAACATGCGGTGATAAACGTAGCCAGTAGCCGTCGTCCTGAGCGACAAGAGTACTTCCGCCAGCCGTCACGGGCAGTAGCCAGGCATCCGGCAGCACCTGGATCACTTTTAACCCCGCCTCCTGACAGCGGCTTAACCACCCGCGCAGCAGATCGGCGTCTATCGCCACCGCATCAACCTCAGCGCCTTTTTTGTTCAGCACCGTCCAGTGGAGATTATCCACCTCGCCAATCAGCGTCTCTTCCGCCATCCAGGAGAATGCCGTCGCCTGAGAGGCGACTTTCTTCGGCAGCGTAAAATGGCGGAAGATCATGCTGCTGGCGGGCAGCAGCAGACAAACACGGGCCGCCAGTGGGTGATCCGCCAGCGCGTCCAGGCTCTCCAGCGTCTCAACCTGCTGGCTGCCGGAGACGCACCCCATTATTTTCCCGCCCTCGCGGTTATCGGGACGAACAAAAAGTACCTGTTTCATAGCGATCTACTTTTCTTATTCAATCATTCGGTAACGACGTTGCCACGTCACGATCTCACCGGCCTCGTTATTGACCTGAAGCTGGCTAACCACGCGAAGCGTTAATTCATCGGTATTGCCGGTATAGTTCACGCGGAAATACCGGCTGCTGATGGAGAGAAGCTCAGCCACCTGCGGGAGATCGTCTTTCAACTGCGGGAAGGTCTGCTCCAGCGCTTTGCTGAAGGTTTCCATATTTTCCCAGCCGGTTTCTGGACGCGAATCAATCAGGCGAACGGCATCATCTTCCGTTAATTTTCCGGGGAACAGGGCGGCCAGTAAGGCGGCCTGTTCCGGTTTCAGGGTGTTCACATCCACTTTGCTGGCAGAGTCCGGCAGCGCGCAGAGCAGCTTGCTCACCTTCGGGTATGCCGCTACCGGGAACGCGGGCAGCTGTTTGATCTCCGCAATGGTGCGCATCATCTGGTTTGCGGGCTGTCGGGCGGGCACAACGCCCGCCCAGGCATCGCTCTCTGCACCGTCTTTGGCCGTCGTCGCGTCGCCATCGAGATAGTCCACCAGCTGTTGATAAACCTCTTCTGCCGTAGTGTGGCTGATGCCGCTTTCCGTCAGGATCTGTTCAACAATCTGCTCGTTGCGCGGTTTTTCCGGCACGGCGGGCGCGTTTTGCCCCTGTGGTATTTTCTCTGCGGCCAGCAGGTTATTGACGTTAAAGCAGTCCTGCGCGTCTTCCACCTGGCTGACCACCGTGTAATCTTCGCCCCGCGTCTCCAGCGGCTGGTGCCAGTCGCCGTCCAGGTTCAGAGCCTTGTTTTCACCGGTGGCGTCGGTCTGCAGGCGGTCCTTCACCACCTTCTCCTGCGCCTGCATCGCCCAGCGCAACTGCTGCTGGCTGACCTGATAATGGGTTTTCTGCAGATTGCGACAGAACTGCTGGCTAATTTTGGCGGCCAGCGCCGACATCATGACCAGCAGGATCAGCACCACCAGCAGCGCTACCCCTTTCTGTTTACGTAATGCACTCATGATTTTGCTTCCGGTGCCGGTGCCGCCACCGGCGCAGGCGTGGTCTCTGGCGCAGCGGCGGGCGCTGGCGCCGCCGCTTCAGGCATATCGCCCGGGGTCGTAAAGACCCAGCGCCAGGTATCGCCATTTTCCATGGTCAGCGTCAGCTCCACGCCGTCCGGCAGATGCGCCGGGTCGCTCCAGCTTTTCTGCCAGCCCTGACGATAAAAACGCCACTGCAGGGATTTCACCTCGCTGACAATCGGCACTTCATCGGGCTTCGCGTCCACCGGGCCATCAATCACCGGCCAGACGTCGCGATACAGACGCCCCTCTTCCAGGCGCCAGCGCACACGCTCCAGCTGGATCGTTCCGCTCACGCCATTCAGCGTGGTCAGCTCAAGCGCATCATCCACCTGACGAAACAGATCCGGCTCGTTACGCGGGGCGCGCGCCTGCAGCTGGTAGAAATCGCGCTCCATCAGATTCCAGGCCCGCTGCAGCTGATTGAGCTTCGCGGCGCTGGCGTCGGTTGCCGAACTGGTGCGCATTGCGCCGTCCAGAATTTGCCAGGCCAGGGTGCTGATCACCGCGAAAATGGTCAGGGCAATCATGATCTCCAGCAGGGTAAACCCGCGCTGGCGTCGCGTTTTTTTCACTTGCTCTCTCCCGGCGGAACGATCTGCAAAGCGATAACCGGCTGGCTGTCGTCCCCTTCCGCGTAGACGCGAATGGCGTTCGCCCAGCCGTTGTCGGCGGTTTTCACCCGCTGCTTGCGCCAGTTCCAGCTGCGCCCGCCCATGATTTCCGTCCCCTGCGCCTCGGCGTCCGGGAAGTCGGTTTTCGTGAGCTGCGCTTCCGCCAGCTGATTTTCCGCCACCCAGCTGGCCTGCAGCGTGTCGGCCAGGCCGTGAGTGAAACGCACGTTCAGGGAGACGGAGTTCATCAGCGCCAGCGCGGCGGTGGAGAAGATCACCAGCGCGACCATCACCTCCAGCAGCGTCATCCCCTTTTGCTTTTTGCCGTTAGCCATCGTTCTCTACCGATACAGGCGCAGCGCCTTGCGACACCACGCGGAAATGGTGCTGTTTGTCATAGCTTTGCAGCGTCAGCGTGAAGCGGCTGATTTCGCCGTCCGGTAAAAAGAGCACCTGCGGATCGGCGCTTACCGTGGCGGCAAGGCGCTGGGGCGAGAGCGAAACGTGCATCTCTTCCGGGAAATCGCCTTTGGTGGTAATACGCCCGGCGGATAACGGCACCCAGTGACGTTCGCCGTTTTTATCCTCGAGCGTCACCAGCTGATAATTATCCGTCGTGATGACCAGCCCGACGATATTTCCGTCCATCACCGCACGGTCTGAACCATAATCAACGAGGGCTTTTAATTGCTGGCCAAATATATCCGCACCGCTGCGTGAAGGTATTGTTGACACCACCATCATGGCGCAGCTGGCAAATATCACCAGCGCCAGAATAATTTCCAGCAACGTAAAGCCGCGTTGTTTATTCATTATTTCTCTTTCTTATCCAGAGACCAGTTCGTAATATCATCGGCGGTATTGGCTTCACCGTCCGGACCGGCGGAGAAGACGTCGACCGCGCCGTGTTCGCCCGGGCTAACCAGAATATAATCTCCGCCCCACGGGTCCTGCGGCAGGCGACGGATATAGCCATCAGCACGGTAGCCGTTCGGGATTGGCGCGATTTCAGGCTTGGTGACCAGCGCCTGTAAACCCTGCTCGGTTGTCGGGTAGCGGTGGTTATCCAGCTTATACATATCCAGCGAACCTTCGAGCGCGACAATATCGCTGGTTGCTTTTTGCGTATCTGCTTTTTCTTTATTGCCCATTAAGTTTGGCACCACCATGCTCGCCAGTACGCCGAGAATAACAATGACCACCATTAATTCGAGCAAGGTGAAACCCGCCTGACGCGCCAGGTTTTTACGTTTTAAAGCCATGATTTAACCTACCATATTATTAAGTTGCAGAAGCGGTTGTAATATTGACAGCACGATGAATAAAACAATCGTCGCCATGGATACCACCAGCGCCGGTTCAAATACCGACAGCGTTAATGTAATTCGATGCTGCAATGCCGATTCCTGGTTCTCCGCCGCGCGGTCCATTAAATTGCCTAATTCCCCGCTCTCTTCGCCGGAGGCAATCATATACAGCATGGTTGGCGGGAATAATTTCGCCTGTTCCAGCGCGGCATAGAGCGATGCCCCCTGGCGCACGGTATCCGCCGCCTGCTCCAGCACCTGCCGGGCATAGAGGTTTTCGATACCGTCCATCGCGATATACATCCCCTCCAGCAGCGGCACGCTGCTGGCCTGAAGAATGCTCAGGGTACGGATGTAGCGGGCGCTGTTGATGGCGCACACCAGCTTTTTGATCGGCGATCCGTTCACCAGCCAGCTGTGCCAGCGAAAACGGTTTTTGGCGTTTCTCAGCCAGGTCTTAAAGCCGACAAACCCGCCGCCGAGGATCCCCACGATGTAGATCCCATACGCCTGCAGAAAATCACTCACCGCAATCAGCGTGCGGGTGGTGATCGGCAGCTGCTGCTTCATGTGGGTGAACTGCTCGATCACCTGCGGCACCACCGCCACCAGCAGAATGCTGATGACCGCGATGGCGACCACGGTCAGGGTAATCGGGTAGACCATCGCCTGCGTCAGCTTGCTTTTCATCTTCTGGCGCTGCTCGTTGTACTCCGCCAGCTTCTCCAGCACGTCGCCCAGGTGGCCGGTTTTTTCGCCGGCCATCACCAGGGTGCAGTAGAGCTTGTCGAAGGTGCGCGGGAACTGGCTAAACGCGTCGAACAGCGTGTGGCCTTCCACTACTTTCTCGCGGATCTCCACCACCATCGCCGCCAGCTTTTTGTCCTCCGTCTGCTTCGAGATAGCCTTCAGGGCGCTCTCCAGCGGCAGCGCGGCGTTGACCAGCGTCGAAAGCTGGCGGGTAAACATCGACAGCACCGGCGTGGAGAGCTTTGCGCCGGTTTTCGCTTTACCGGACGCCGCCGCCTCGCGGGTTTCGTTGATGCTGACGGGCATCAGCTTTTGCTCGCGAAGCCACTGGCGAACCTGCTTTTGCCCCTCGGCCTGCAGCGTGCCGCGCTGGGTTTTCCCCGCGCCGTCCGTTGCGGTCCAGGCGTAGAAGGCCATTACGCATCCCCCCCACGCTCGGCGGTGACGCGCATCACCTCTTCCAGCGAGGTCACGCCGCTAATCACCTTCAGCAGCCCGTTTTCACGCAGGCTGTAAGCCTGCTTAAAGAGCTGCGTCTCGATGGACATTTCGTCCTTATCTTCATGAATGGCGCGGCGCATGGTGCTGTCCACCACCAGGAACTCATGAATACCGGCCCGGCCCTGATAGCCGCTCTGGCGGCAGTGTTCACAGCCTACCGCGCGGTAGATTGCTTTTGGCGGCGCGTCCATAAAGCTGAACAGCGCTTTTTCATTGGCATCCAGCGGACTGGTGGTCCGGCAGTGCGTACACAGCCGACGCACCAGACGCTGGGCAATGACACCGAGCAACGATGAACCGATTAAAAAGGATTCCAGCCCCATATCCCGCAGGCGGGTTATCGCCCCTGCGGCGCTGTTGGTGTGCAGCGTAGACATGACCAGGTGACCGGTAAGCGACGCCTGCACCGCAATTTGCGCGGTCTCACCGTCACGAATTTCCCCGATCATCACCACGTCCGGGTCCTGACGCAGAATGGCGCGCAGCCCGCGGGCAAAGGTCATGTCCACGCGCGGGTTAACCTGCGTCTGCCCCACCCCTTCCAGCTCGTATTCAATCGGGTCTTCAACGGTCAGAATGTTGCGTTCGTGACCGTTCAGCGCCGAAAGAATGGCGTACAGGGTGGTACTTTTACCGGAGCCTGTCGGCCCGGTGACCAGGATAATGCCGTGCGGGCGGTCAATCAGCCCTTTCAGCTTCTCCAGCTCTTCATCAATCAGGCCCAGCTTGTTGATGTCAGGCTTAAGATTGCTTTTATCGAGCAGACGCATCACCACGCGCTCGCCGTACTGGGACGGAATGGTCGAGACGCGCACGTCGATCGCCTTGCGGCCAATGCGCAGGGAGATACGGCCATCCTGCGGCAGGCGCTTCTCGGCGATGTCGAGTTTTGACATGACCTTGATGCGCGATACCAGCAGCGGCGCGAGCTTGCGCGCAGGCTGCAGCACCGGGCGCAGCACGCCGTCAACGCGGAAGCGAATGCTCAGCGTGCGCTCGAAAGTTTCGATATGAATATCCGACGCGCCGTCCTTCACCGCCTCGCCGAGAATGGCGTTGATCAGGCGGATTACCGGCGAGTTTTCGTCGTTATCGAGCAGATCTTCGTTATCCGGGATCTCCTCGGTTAACGCCATCAGGTCGATATCGGCGTCCATATCGTCCACCAGCTGCTGCGAGACGCCGCTGCTCTGCTGCCAGATTTTGGCCAGCATCTCGTCAAACGCTTCCGGCGTGAGGGTGACCGGGACGAACGCGCGTCCCAGCACCCGGCGCACTTCCAGCAGTGCAAATGCCGGGGTGTCATCACGGATATAGACGTCATTGTTATAAAATAAAACGCCGTTATCTTTTGCGTAGCTGCTGCTACACAGTGTTTTACTCAGTTCGTCCACGTTGCCCCTCCGCCTTACTCTTTAAACGGATTGCGTGTCGCGCTGGTTTTCACCGGTGCGGCATGGGTGGCCGTCTTAGTGTCGGCAGACGGAAACGCGGGCAGAATGGCGTTATCCGCTGGCTCAATAATGCCGAGCTTTTTCTCCTCCACGCGCTGCATCTGGCGAACGCGGATCTGGTCATATTTCTCTTTCGACGCGGCGCTGTAGTTGTCGTCGTCACGCAGGACGGTGGTATGGATAAACACCATCAGGTTGCGTTTCGACGTGTCCTGCGAGGTGTAGCGGAACAGCTGGCCTACCAGCGGGATATCGCCGAGCAGCGGCACTTTGGAAACCGACTGCTTGGTGACGTTTTCCATCAGGCCGCCGAGCACCACCGTCTGGCCACTGTGGACCATCACTTCGTTATTAATGGTGCGAGTGTTGAAGGTTGGGCCGAGGCTGGCGTCTTCCGTCGCGCTGTTGTCAACGCTGGAAACTTCCTGCTCAATCTTCAGGTGGATCATGTCACCGTCGTTAATCTGCGGCACAATTTTCAGCTTGGTACCGACGGTCTTACGCTCAACGGAGTTAAAGACGTTGTCGCCGCTGGTGGTCTGCGAACCGGCAAGGACCGGCACGTCCTGGCCCACGTTAAACGACGCTTCTTTGTTATCCAGCGTGACCACGCTCGGCGTGGAGAGAATGTCGTTTTTACCGTCGGTGGAGAGCGCGGTCATCAGGGCGCCGAAGTCGCCGTTGAAGAAACCGGTCGCCAGGCCGGTGAAGCTTGCCCCCTTCATGGTGCCGTTTTTAATCTGGCTGATAGGCAGGCCGGTTGAGCCGAACTGCACGCCGCCGTGTTTGCTGGTCCACTGCACGCCGAGATCCAGGCCGTTACCGTCCTGCACTTCAGCAATGATCGCTTCCACCAGCACCTGCGGACGGCGAATGTCGAGCTTGTCGATCACCTTCTCCAGGGAGTTCATCACGTTAGGCTGCGCGGTGATCACCAGCGAGTTCGTTGACTCATCGGCGCTAATATTCAGATCGCTGGCCGCCGTGGCGGTTTTCGACTTCGGCGTACCCGCCTTGTCTTTCAGCTGCTCGCCAATACCGGTCAGCACCGGAACCACTTTGGTGGCGCTGGCGTATTTAAGGTAGAAGACGCGGGTATTCCCCTCGTTGTTCTGCTCGCGATCCAGCTGATGGATCAGGGAACGGGTGCGCATGCGCGCATCTTCCGAACCGCTTATCACCAGGCTGTTGGTCTCGTCATCCGCTACCACCTTGGTGGCGAGCTGCGGCGCGTTCTGCCCCTTCTGCTCTTCGTTGTTGAGGTTGTTCAACATGTCGGAGAGCTCTTTGGCGGACGCAAAGCGCAGCGGCACGATTTCACGACGCTGAATGCCGTCTCTGTCGACGCGCTGCACCAGATCCACCAGGCGGTTCACCACCGAGGCTTTCCCGGTTAACAGCAGGACGTTCGACGGCTCAAAATGCACCACGTTACCGATACCGGTGGCATCGTTCAGCTGGTGCAGCAGCGGCGCCAGCTCGCGCACCGGCACGTTTTCCATACGCACGACGCGGGTGATGATCTCATCGCCTTTGCCCGGATTTTTGCTGTCGGCCAGCGGGGCCCCGGCTGTGCGGGCTACGCTTGAGCGCACCACTTTGACCATGCCGTTGTCCATCGGGATCACCGACAGACCGTACAGGTCCAGCACGCTCAGGAAGAACTGGTAATACTCATCTTCCGTCAGCACGTTATAGGTTCTGACCGACACCGTGCCCTGAACGGACGGGTCGACGAGAATGGTTTTGTTAAGATTGCGGCCTACCGTATCGATAAACTCGCGGATATCGGTATTTTTAAAGCTCGCGCTAAAGTTAGCTGCAAGCAGCGAACTGGAATATAACGACAATGCGGTCAGCGCCACGCACGCCCAAGGAAATTTCTTCATGTCTGTACACTTGTTAATTGTTTAGAACATTAACCCGAATATTTTCAAGGTGAGCGTGACGTCTGACGACGACCTCCGCTTCTTTCATTTTCGACCAGTTGGCAATAATAGTTTTTGCCTTTGCTTCATCGGTCATATCGACAGAATTGACTTTTACAGCCACGTCGCCCTTTTCCAGCCCGGAATGGCTGAAGAACGCTGAGGCATTCCTTGGATTGATGTTGTAGCCTTCCAGCTGGCCTTTTTCGATTACCGGTTTTAACACCAGATAATCATCCAGATGCACGCTTTCCGCGCCTGCATCTTTCGTCGATTTGGTTACCGGGCCGCTGTCAACGCCGCCCTTAAAATAGTCAGGCTTATTTAACGCCAGTACCTGCGTAGCACCTTCGTAATTAACCACCACATTGTCTTTGTTAATTTCCTGAATAAAGGCATCGTTAAAACCGGTCAGCGGCTCGCCTTCGCGATAGCTGCGCTGGCCTGCCGGGGTTTTAATCACCGCAAAGGAGAGCCAGGCATCGTCACTGCTGACAATCCCTTCAATTTCCGCTGCCAGCGGGGCTTTTGCGGCAGCCGGTAAGTTATCCTGACGCACCGCAGCCGTGAACAGAGTAAATGTCTTTTCTTCACGACGATTTTTCAGCGGCTGTTCATCAGATTTAGCCAACTTATTCGTAACTTTTTTATAATCTTTAAACGTGAGATATCCTTGCTGGCCGCAAAAAATTAACAGCACAAACATAATACAAGGCGTTATCCACCGTGACAGAAATGAGAACCTCATTTTTCATCTGGCCTTTAGCAAAGCGGAAATAAGCAGCGTCGGGCTGCGCCAATATGTGTGAAAAATAGTAATTAACTGCCGTAATTACGACCATCGACTTCGCCATTAACTTTAATAAAAAAAACTATTGACCAAATAAAATCGGGATGTTAGGTCATTGCAACTGGATATTTTTACCCTGTGCGCAAATTGACCACCCTGTGGCGTTGCTTTACTTTCTCGTCCTGTTGCTATTCCTAATCAGAGACGGTAAGTCGTTATGTATCAGAGCCACTTTAAATTTAAACAACCGCCATTCAGAACAATCACGGGTTTCTCCGGCGATTTTCTGGTGCCTTATCATCAGGACGTATTCAACCTGCTGAAAGAGAAAAGCCAGGTGGCGGGAATTATCGGGCTCTTTTGCAACGACGCACCGCTGCTGGGCCACTTCAGCGATGCGCTGAAGGCCAGCCTTCCTGGCGCCATTGCCTTCAACGCGTTTCCTAAGCTGAGTGCCAGTAGCCTGCTGTACAAGCTCAACCCGGGAACGAAAGAGAGCAAGAGCCGCATTCAGGCGGTGGATGCCGTGCTGCATCAGTGGCAGGGCGGAAAAAACCGCAGCAAAACCCTGGTCATCCGTCACGCGGAAGCGATGAAGGAGACCTGCCGTGAGGTGCTGGGGATGTTGCTTACGCGTGCTCAGGAGCTGGAGTTCCGTCTCTCCATCGTGCTGATGGGCAGCGCGGAGCAGGAAGCCGCCCTCTTACCCCCATCTGAACTTCGCGAATATGCCCATACCCGTCATACATTGCGTCCCCTGACCTGCCGGGAATTTCTCAGCTATGTGCAGGCGCAGTGTGAAGAACACGGGTGCGAGAATTCGCCGCTAACCCCGGCGCGCGTGCGCAAGATGCACGCGCTGACCAAAGGCAACATCAGCAAACTGAATGAACTGGCGCACCTGTCAATGCTCGCGGCCTGGACCGAACGTGCAGCGCAGGTCAGCCCGCGTCATTTACGCCTGGCGGCAGGCGAGATCCTCCCGGCGAAAAAACACGGTAAGCGCCTGGCGACCGTGGGATTGTTCGCCTCGGTTCTGTTCGCCGCCTGCGGATGGTATTTAACCGCCTCAATCAATGCAAAACTGCCGATTCAGCTTCCCGTTCCGGCGAGCTGGAAACAGCAGAAGCCAAAAGCCGACGCGCCTGTCGTGCCGGTTATCGACAATGAAGTGGTTAATCAGCCGGATGCGATGCACCAGCTGTACCTGATGTGGGGGTATGACGCCTCCGCGGATGATGCGCTGTGTCAGAACGCCGGGAAGGTCAATCTGATGTGTAAACAGGGCAACGCGTCACCGGATGCGTTGGCACAGGAGGGTTATCCGTGGGTCAGTGAACTCAAAACCGGTAACCATCTTAACTACGCTGTTGTCGCCCGCGTAGGCGATGACTCGATGGATCTGCTGATGAATAACCGCACCTGGCAGGTGAGCCGCAGCTGGTTTAACCAGCATGCCACCGGTAACTTTACCCAGCTGCATCGCCTGACGCCGGAAGGCAAAGATGCCATCAGCGCCGCCAGCGATGCGAAAGACATGGGCTGGCTGGATCAGGCGCTGAGTCTGGCTCTTGGCCAGCCTGAAACCCATGCTCAGACCTGGACGGCTGAGATGATGAAACGCACCCGCGAGTTCCAGCAAAAAATGCATCTGCATGTGGATGGTATTCCAGGGGAAGATACGCTGATGCAGTTAATGCGTGAAACCCATACCACGCCGAGCGTGCTGATTCAGGCCACGCATGCCACACCGGACGCCAACACGCAGGAGAAGCATTCCTAATGTCTACCATCTGTCTTGCGGCTCAGCGCAGCTACACCACCGGAGAGGCGGTCTGGTTTTCGTACCGCCTCCCCAGCCTGAGAAAAATTTGTGGTCATACCTTTTTATGGGTATTGGGTTTGTGCGCCCTGGTCATGGCAGGGCTGTACGCGCATATTTACTGGAATTTGCGCCACCCGGCCCCTGAACCGGTAAAAGCGAGCGTCGCTAAACCGGAAACGCAGCTTTCCGATATGCATTATGTGTACGTGAGTAAACCGTTCCCGCATCCGCATCCTAAACCGGCGCCGGTACGGGAAGAGATGCCGCCCATGCAGGATCTGCCGATAAGCACCGATGATGCTGACTGGCAGCAGGCCCCTGACAGCACCGTGCCGCAGGATGCCGGGCACGATACCTCGCGTGATACCCTGCCGGGAACCGAGGCGCACGAAAACGCCACCGCGTCGTCGGGAAGTGAGGATGCTTCGTTAGCCGAATTGTTTAAGCAGGCGTTGAAAGAACAAGAGCAGGATTATTCTCAAGGCAAAATTCCCGCGCCGCCGGTTGACGAAACGCAGGATCAATCGCAAAGCAGTTTGTTGCATAACGATAACGTCCAGTCTCCTTTGAGTAAAAAAGGAGACCAGCTGGAGTAGTTAATATTTTTCAGGGAGCGTGGTGAGGTTAAGCAGACGACCTTTCTCTACCACAATATATTGACCTTTTTTCAGGTCGGAGAGGATTTTAATAATGGTACTGCGGGCCAGGTTGGTATATTCCTGAATATAGTCATAGATATTAATATCGCGCTGCTGGTGAACAATCAGCTCATTAATTTCGTAGAGGAATTCGCGGACCACAGAATAGGCGCTACGGGCGACCAGAACATCATCGCGTTTGCTCAGCAGGCAGATGTACCAGGAGAGCACTTTGGTCAATTCAGGCCACAGATTTTTCTCGGTCATAAGCTGCGCGAAGGCCTCTTTTTTGATGCTGCGTACCATGGTGTTTGCGCGGACCAGGCCGTACATATGGGCTGACTGATAGAAAATAGCGGACAGGCCAAACACGCACTGTCCGGTGACGGTAAACATGCAGAGTTCGTCTGATTCACGACGGAATTCGACTTCGCCGCTGACGATAATATGAATATACTGAGAGTCAGCAGTGGAAATTTTCTGCCATTTCTTTAAGGTTTTCTCTTCAAAACCTTCCGTGGCAGAAATAATGGCTTCCATTTCAGGTTGTGGACGTAATTTTTTACCGTAAATGCTTAACATTGTTATACCCATTTAAGATTAGATTTATTAGACATAGCATGGCCGCGGCATTAAAACCGAAAACCAACAATCTTTTCCTGATGAAAGGCTCAAGGAGAAAATAAGAACACCTGCCGCCAGCAATATTTTTTTGATTTACTTAGCAAGCTATGTGTCTATCTTAAATCCGGATAATTTTAAGTCAATTTACTAAAAATGAATTGAGTTTGTACTTAAGATTAATCTCAAGCACAAATAAGGGGAAAACGCGCATTCGGGCGCAAACCGAAGGTTTACCCCTGCCCGTATTTCTCTAAAAGGGCTTCTGCAATGGCCATCGTTTCCACATCCGCGACGCCGTTCCATACCTGCGGGCGATAGTGCATCTGGAAGGCGGTGATAACGCGTTGCTGCTGCTGATCCGTGGCGTTGTCCGGCACCTCATAGCCATAGCGCATCAGCAGGTCGAGCAGGGCTGCACGATCCACCTCCTGATAGCGCGGACGACCATTGATATAGAAGTTCACGCGCTCGGCATCGGGCCAGGCCCCAATCCCCTGCTTCGCCAGCGCCTGCCAGGGAAACAGCGGGCCGGGATCGTCCTTACGCTGGGGCGCGATATCAGCATGCGCCACCACGTTCTGCGGTTTGATGTCGTACCGGGCGATAATGTCTTTCGCCAGCGGGATAAGCGCCGCGATTTGCGCGGGCTCAAACGGGGCGAAAACTTTCACACCGTCGCGCTTCTGCCAGCCGCGGTTCTCCAGCTCAATGCCGACAGACGTGTCGTTGATCCGGTTGGTGCCGCGCCAGAAGCTGATGCCCGCATGCCAGGCCAGCTCGCTCTCCGGCACCAGCTGCCAGATGCGCGGTTTCCCGTCCGGCGTCGGCGGTTTTGCGGGGATGAGATAGTGGGAGCTGACGTTTTTGTCCGTCAGCGTGGCCAGCGAGGTGTCGAAGTCGTCGGCGGTGTAGTGGATCACCAGCACCTTTATCCGCGGATAGGCCGCCTGCGCCTGATGGCGGGTATCCAGCTCGTAGGCACCTTTATCAACAATGCCTTTTTCCTGGGCGCATCCTGCCAGCAACATCGCCAGCAGGAGCGTTGAAAGCGAGCGCCTCATCGACGGGTTTTCACCGCCGTGCCGCTTACGCTCACCATCAGCATGCTCGAATCTTTGCCGACGGTTTCATAATCAATATCGATTCCTACAACGGCATCTGCACCCAGCGCTTTGGCCTGCTCGCCCAGCTCCTTAAACGCAATTTCGCGCGCTTTACGCAGCTCTTTTTCGTACGCGCCGGAGCGTCCACCGACGATGTCACGAATCCCGGCAAAGAAATCCCGGAAAATGTTCGCGCCCAGAATCGCTTCGCCGGTGACCACGCCGCAATACTCGGTAATGGTCTGTCCTTCCAGGGTTGGCGTTGTTGAAAACTGCATACTTTCTCTCCTTCTTTAGCGTTCAATGCGTTAGCAACAGCATTATCGGTTCGTTACGCTATGATTGAAAGGATAGTTAATAAATAAGGAAATCAACATGCGCTACTCTGCTTTAACACTTTTAGTGCCCTGCGCGCTGGTGCTCAGCGCCTGTACTACCACGGTCACGCCAGCCTTTAAGGATATCGGTACCCGTAGCGGCCCCTGCATAGACGGCGGCCCGGATACCGTGGCGCAACAGTTCTATGATTACCGCATTCAGCATCGCGGAAATGATCTTACCGCCCTGCGCCCGTACCTGAGCGATAATCTTGCAAAACTGCTCAACGATGCCACTCGCGATCCGCAGCATAATGCCCTGCTGAAATCCGATCCGTTCTCCAGCCGCACCACGCTGCCGGACAGCGCCGAGGTGGCCAGCGCGTCAACCATCCCGAACACCGATGCGCGGAATATTCCGCTGCGCGTGAAGCTGACCCAGGGAACTCAAACCTGGCAGGACGAAGTGCTGATGATCCGTGAAGGCCAGTGCTGGGCGGTGGACGATGTGCGCTATATCGGCGGCAGCGTTCATGCCCCGGCCGGCACGCTGCGCCAGTCGATTGAGAACCGCTAGATCATTAGTGATAAAAATGTTACCCCCGTAAAATGTCCGGCATTTCACGCGGAATGCCGACATTTATACTCGCCGACCTTGCCGTTCGCTATTTTGTGCTATGTTTAAGAGGAAATGCGGGTTATATTTAACTTTTAACGCAGAAATATTGCATAACTATTCTGTCAACGGTACTATCTGCGGCCTCAATTGCTATAGATTGCCTGGATGAGTAAAGACTGCCCCGATGAGTATTAAACTAAACGGCATTAACTGCTTCTACGGCGCACACCAGGCGCTGTTTGACATCACGCTGAACTGCCCGGAAGGCGAAACGCTGGTTTTACTTGGCCCAAGCGGTGCAGGCAAAAGCTCCCTTCTGCGCGTCCTTAATCTGCTTGAAATGCCCCGTTCCGGTACGCTGGCTATCGCCGGTAACCATTTTGATTTCGCGAAAACCCCGTCAGATAAAGCTATACGCGAACTGCGTCAAAACGTCGGCATGGTCTTCCAGCAATACAATCTCTGGCCGCACCTGACGGTGCTGCAAAATCTGATTGAAGCCCCGTGCCGCGTGCTGGGGTTAAGCAAAGATCAGGCCATCGCGCGTGCTGAAAAGCTGCTGGAGCGTCTGCGCCTTAAGCCCTACAGCGACCGCTATCCGCTGCACCTCTCTGGGGGTCAGCAGCAGCGCGTGGCAATTGCCCGCGCGCTGATGATGGAGCCCGCGGTACTGCTGTTTGATGAGCCGACCGCGGCGCTGGACCCGGAAATCACCGCCCAGATCGTCAGCATCATTCGCGAACTGGCGGAAACCAATATTACGCAGGTCATTGTTACCCACGAAGTGGAAGTGGCGCGTAAAACCGCCAGCCGTGTGGTCTACATGGAAAACGGGTATATCGTTGAGCAAGGTGACGCGAGCTGCTTCGCGAACCCGCAAACCGATGCCTTCAAAAACTATTTATCTCATTGATTGTGTCAGGGGAAATATAATGAAAAAAGTATTACTTGCCGTGCTGCTTGCTGGCGTTACCCTTTCCGCTACCGCAGCCCAGACCATTCGTTTCGCCACGGAAGCCTCCTACCCTCCGTTTGAGTCCATTGATGCGAACAACAAAATTGTTGGCTTCGACGTAGACCTGGCAAACGCCCTGTGTAAAGAGATCGACGCAACCTGTACCTTCAGCAATCAGGCGTTCGACAGCCTGATCCCAAGCCTGAAGTTCCGCCGTATTGACGCCGTCATGGCCGGTATGGACATCACTCCTGAGCGCGAAAAGCAGGTGCTGTTCACCACCCCTTACTACGACAACTCCGCCCTGTTTATTGGTCAGAAAGGTAAATTCACCTCTGTCGATCAGCTGAAAGGCAAGAAAGTCGGCGTGCAGAACGGCACCACGCACCAGAAGTTCATCATGGATAAACATCCGGAAATCACCACCGTTCCGTACGACAGCTACCAGAACGCGAAGCTGGATCTGCAGAATGGTCGTATCGACGGCGTATTTGGTGATACCGCTGTCGTGACCGAGTGGCTGAAAGCCAACGACAAACTGGCGCCAGTGGGCGACAAAGTGACCGACAAAGATTACTTCGGTACCGGTCTGGGGATTGCCGTTCGTCAGGGCAACACCGAGCTGCAGCAGAAATTCAACGCTGCGCTGGAAAAAGTGAAGAAAGACGGCACCTACGAAACCATCTACAAAAAATGGTTCCAGAAGTAATTCCTGATGAATGAAATTTTTCCTTTAGCAAGCGCCGCCGGGATGACCGTCGGCCTTGCCGTTTGCGCACTGATTATCGGCCTGGTGCTGGCGATGTTCTTTGCGGCGTGGGAATCAGCAAAATGGTTCCCCGTCGCCTGGGCGGGCTCCGCGCTGGTCACCGTACTGCGTGGGCTACCGGAAATTCTGGTGGTCCTGTTCATCTATTTCGGCTCCTCACAGCTGCTGCTCACGTTGTCGGACGGCTTCACGATCAATCTCGGCTTTGCGCAGATACCGGTGCAGATGCAGATTGACAACTTTGACGTCAGCCCGTTCCTCTGCGGCGTGATTGCCCTCTCCCTGCTCTACTCCGCATACGCGTCGCAAACCCTGCGCGGTGCGCTGAAAGCGGTACCGCAGGGGCAGTGGGAATCCGGTCAGGCGCTGGGCATGTCGAAAGCAGCGATCTTCTTCCGTCTGGTGATGCCGCAGATGTGGCGCCACGCCCTGCCGGGCCTGGGCAACCAGTGGCTGGTATTGCTGAAAGATACCGCGCTGGTGAGCCTGATCAGCGTGAACGATTTGATGCTGCAAACCAAAAGCATCGCCACCCGTACTCAGGAGCCATTTACCTGGTACATCGTGGCGGCGGCTATCTACCTGGTAATCACGCTGCTCAGTCAGTACATCCTCAAGCGTATTGACCTGCGTGCGACGCGCTTTGAACGGAGACCAGGCTGATGCTTGAATATTTCCCGGAGCTGATGAAAGGGCTGCACACCAGCCTGACGCTGACCGTGGCGTCCATCATTGTGGCGCTGATCCTGGCGCTCATCTTCACCATCATCCTGACGCTGAAAACGCCGGTGCTGGTGTGGATCGTGCGCGGCTACATCACCCTGTTTACCGGTACGCCGCTGCTGGTGCAGATCTTCCTGATATACTACGGTCCGGGCCAGTTCCCGTCACTGCAGGCGTATCCGGTTATCTGGCACCTGCTCTCTGAGCCGTGGCTCTGCGCTCTGATTGCCCTTTCGCTGAACAGCGCGGCCTATACCACCCAGCTGTTTTACGGGGCGATCCGTGCCATCCCGGAAGGACAATGGCAGTCCTGCGGGGCGCTGGGCATGAGCAAAAAAGACACGCTGGCGATCCTGCTGCCGTACGCCTTCAAGCGCGCGCTCTCCTCTTACTCCAACGAAGTGGTGCTGGTGTTCAAAAGTACCTCGCTGGCCTACACCATCACCCTGATGGAAGTGATGGGTCACGGGCAGCTGCTTTACGGGCGCACCTATGACGTGATGGTGTTCGGCGCGGCCGGCGTGGTCTATCTGGTGGTGAACGGTCTGCTGACGCTGATGATGCGACTGATTGAGCGTAAAGCGTTAGCGTTTGAGCGCAGAAATTAATCACGCGAGTGCATAAAACGTAATTACCAGAGCGGATAACCCGATGGCTTATCCGCTTTTTTTTATACCGCATACAATATTTAATCATATTTATTGCATATAAATTCATTAACTGGCATTGTACATCCATGCCGCAGACACGGCGCATAATGACAAGATAGACAGACGGGAGCATTACAATGAAAAAGTTAGTTCTGGCCGCACTACTCGCCACCTTCGCCGCTGGCGCATCCGCTGCTGATAAAATCAATTTTGGCGTTTCGGCCACCTATCCGCCGTTTGAATCGCTGGACGCCAGCAATCAGATCGTCGGTTTCGATATCGACCTGGCGAAAGCCCTGTGCAAGCAGATGCAGGCCGACTGCACCTTTACCAACCATGCCTTCGACAGCCTGATCCCGTCGCTGAAATTCAAGAAATACGATGCGGTGATCTCCGGGATGGACATCACGCCGGAGCGCAGCAAGCAGGTTGCGTTCACCGACCCGTACTACGCCAACTCGGCGGTGGTGATTGCGAAGAAAGGGGCTTACAAGTCCTTTGACGAGCTGAAAGGCAAACGCATCGGGATGGAAAATGGCACCACGCACCAGAAATACCTGCAGGACAAACATCCTGAAGTGAAAACCGTGGCCTATGACAGCTACCAGAACGCGATTATCGACCTGAAAAACGGCCGTATCGATGGCGTATTCGGCGACACCGCGGTGGTGAACGAATGGCTGAAAACCAACCCGCAGCTGGGTACGGCGACCGAGAAAGTGACCGACCCACAGTACTTTGGTACAGGCCTCGGCATCGCGGTACGCCCGGATAACAAAGCCCTGCTGGAAAAACTGAACGGCGCGCTGAAGGCGATTAAAGCAGACGGCACGTACCAGAAAATCAGCGAGCAGTGGTTCCCGCAGTAATCTCTTTTTGCCGGGTGGTCTGGCCTACGGGGGTGGTCTGTAGATACTGTTATGCCATGCAAGCATTTTCCTGATGCAACGTGGCATCGAACGGGCGTCCTGATTTCAGGACGCCATACGCCACCTGCGCCAGCTTACGCATCATCGCTCCGATTATCA
>NZ_JBLKDI010000017.1:0-125557 GCF_047530715.1 Enterobacter sp. 04-C-12-SI-ECC | reverse complement strand
CACTGCAGGGATCTACAACACAGGCTCGTGGCCTAAGGCCGGGTACGGCATGTGGACTGCCTGACAGAAAGAACTGGCCGGTTCTTTCTGTACGGGAGGATAATACAAGGCCGGGTAAGCGTAAGCGCCACCCGGCTTTATGCTACCAAAGCCACGTTTTACCTGGCGTTACCACCGCAGGCAGCGGAATATCCCATTTCTCCACCGGCAACGCCTCCACGCACTGACAATCATGCGCGTAGCCTACCGGCTGCAGCCCGTACTGCCGCCAGTTTTGCAGCGTTCGGTCATAGAACCCCCCGCCCATGCCTAAGCGCTGTCCCTGCTCATCAAACGCCACCAGCGGCGTAATCAGCACGTCCAGCTCGGACAGCGGTAATACGTCGCGCACGTCGAGTTTCGGCTCGGTGATTTTCAGACGATTCACCACCAGTTCGCTGTGCGGATGGTAATGCAGAAACAGCAGATTGCCCCGGCTGAACGGATGCAGTACCGGCAGGTAAACTTTTTTCCCGGCGCGCCAGAGCTGGTCGATAAGCGGCTGGGTGTCCAGTTCGCCGTCAAACGAGAGAAACAGCGCGACGGTGTTTGCCATCATCACGGGCGGATAGGCCATCATGCGGGCAGCAGCCTGCTGCGCAAAGTGTGCTTGTTGTTCGGACGTCAGGGCGCGACGACGCTGGCGAATGAGCTGACGGATGTCCTGGCGTGAAGCAGAAACTTCAGGGAATTGAGTCATCGTAGTCGGTAGAAGAAGAGAGAGGGAATCTCCGAGATGCCGCCGCAGGCTGTAACCCTTGAACCCTTGGTTCAAGGTGAATGTGTCGTCATAGTTTTAAGGCTTCTCGGACGAACCGAGCATGCTCACCAACCATGGAGCGCCACATTCTTGTGGTATGAAATATCGGCTCAGGGGACTGGCCCGCTTGCAAACATCTCAGAGAAATTTTGTCTTCACAGTTACTCTACCATAGTCAACTGCGAAGTGTTATTCAAACTTTGGTCCCGGTCTTTCGGGATTGCGACCTTGATCAAGCAACGCCTGTTCAATGGTCTGCTGGAGCATTTTAATGCGTTGCTCCATGCTGGCCGCGTAATCGCGGGTCTTCGCTTTTTCCTGAGTCAGTTCATAGCTGATGTTCAACGCGGCGATGAAAACCAGCTGCTCAGTATTTGTGACTCTAGTGCGTTCTTTTAGATCTTGCAACCGCTGATTCAAATCGTCCGCAGCCTGATTCAAAGCATCCCTTTGTTCAGGTGGACAATTCACTCGCAGTGAACGGCCAAAAATCTGGAGATCGACGGGTTGTGCAGACATGCCACCTTCCTGCTGATTGACTGCGCTGCCTTCGCTTACTGCCCCGGGGGGCTGCGAAGGGGCGACACTATAGCTACCCTGATGTGAAGATACAAGCCCTTTTCTGGTATCACCAGGGTCCAAAGTGGTAGCATATCATGAATATCCTCCCTTTGATGACGAATGCGTATGTCTATACAGAACGAAATGCCTGGTTACAAGGATTTAAACCAGTTACTGAACCAGCAGGGAGTCGGTCTTACCCCTGCCGAAATGCACGGTCTGATCAGCGGCATACTGTGCGGCGGAAACAGCGACAGCTCATGGCAGCCGCTGATCCACGACCTCACCAACGAAGGGCTGGCGTTTGGCCACGAACTGGCGGAAGCGCTGCGAAAAATGCACGCGGCAACCAGCGATTCGCTGGAAGACGATGGCTTCCTTTTTCAGCTTTATCTGCCTGAAGGCGACGATGTCAGCGTCTTCGATCGCGCCGATGCGCTCGCGGGGTGGGTAAACCACTATCTGCTTGGCCTGGGCGTCACCCAGCCTAAGCTTGATAAAGTCACCGGCGAAGCGGGTGAAGCGATTGACGATCTGCGCAACATCGCCCAGCTTGGCTACGATGAAGAGGAAGATCAGGAAGAGCTGGAAATGTCTCTCGAAGAGATCATCGAGTACGTGCGCGTGGCGGCGCTGCTGTGCCACGACAACTTTACGCGCTCGCAGCCGACCGCGCCGGAAGTTCGCAAGCCAACCTTACATTAAGAAAAATAACGCACAGGAGGGTGTCATGGTTATCTCGCAACAAGAGTATTTGCGCCGTCGTCAGGCGCTGCTGGCAAACATGCAGCCGGGAAGCGCGGCGCTGATTTTTGCCGCGCCGGAAGTGACGCGCAGCGCCGACAGCGAATACCCCTATCGCCAGAGCAGCGATTTCTGGTACTTCACCGGCTTCAACGAGCCGGAAGCGGTGCTGGTGCTGATTAAGAGCAATGACACCCACAACCACAGCGTGATTTTCAACCGCGTACGAGACTTAACCGCTGAGATCTGGTTTGGCCGCCGCTTAGGGCAAGAGGCCGCCCCGGAAAAGCTGGGCGTTGACCGCGCTCTGGCGTTTAGCGAAATCAACCAGCAGCTCTATCAGCTGCTTAATGGCCTCGACGTGCTCTACCACGCGCAGGGCGAATACGCCTACGCCGATGAGATTGTTTTCAACGCGCTGGAAAAACTGCGTAAAGGCTCGCGGCAGAACCTGTCCGCGCCCGCCACCCTCACGGACTGGCGTCCGGTGGTGCACGAGATGCGTCTGTTCAAATCTGAAGAAGAGCTGAACGTGCTGCGCCGTGCGGGCGAAATCAGCGCCCTGGCGCACACCCGCGCGATGGAAAAATGTCGTCCCGGAATGTTTGAATACCAGCTGGAAGGCGAAATTCACCACGAATTTAACCGCCACGGCGCGCGTTATCCCTCCTACAACACCATCGTTGGCGGCGGGGAAAACGGCTGCATTCTGCACTACACCGAAAACGAAAGCGCGCTGCGCGACGGCGATCTGGTGCTGATTGACGCCGGTTGCGAATATCAGGGCTACGCCGGCGACATCACGCGTACCTTCCCGGTGAACGGCAAGTTTTCGCCAGCGCAGCGGGCGATTTATGACATCGTTCTCGAATCACTCGAGACGGCGCTGAAGCTGTATCGCCCGGGCACCTCCATTCAGGAGGTGACCGGTGAGGTGGTGCGTATCATGATTACCGGGCTGGTTAAGCTTGGGATCCTCAAAGGGGATGTCGACACCCTGATTACCGAGAATGCTCACCGCCCGTACTTTATGCACGGCCTGAGCCACTGGCTGGGGCTGGACGTGCACGACGTGGGCGCGTACGGCCCTGAACGTTCGCGCGTGCTTGAACCGGGCATGGTGCTGACCGTCGAGCCGGGGCTGTACATCGCGCCGGATGCCGACGTGCCAGAGGAATACCGCGGAATTGGCATTCGTATTGAAGACGACATCGTCATCACCGAAACCGGCAACGAAAACCTGACCGCGAGCGTGGTGAAAAAAGCGGACGATATCGAGGCGCTGATGGCAGCGGCGCGCGTATGAGCGTGATTATTGTTGGCGGCGGCATGACCGGCGCCACGCTGGCGTTAGCCATCTCGCATTTGACGAAGGGGCAGCTTCCGGTGCATCTGGTTGAAGCCGTCGCGCCGCAGGCGAAGAATCACCCTGGGTTTGATTCCCGCGCCATTGCCCTGGCGCAGGGCACCTGCCAGCAGCTATCCCGCATTGGCATCTGGCAGGCCATTGCCGACTGCGCTACCGCCATTAATACCGTGCACGTGAGCGATCGCGGTCATGCCGGGTTTGTGACGCTGGATGCCCATGATTACCGTATTGATGCGCTGGGTCAGGTCGTTGAACTGCACGATATTGGCCTGCGCCTGTTCCGCCTGTTGCAGGACGCGCCGGGCGTCACGCTGCACTGCCCGGCACGCGTTGCCAGCTTCACCCGCAGTGAAGATGCGGTCAGCGTAACGCTGGACAATGGCACCGTGCTCGACGGGCAGCTTCTGGTGGCGGCTGACGGGTCGCGCTCGGCGCTCGGCACCCAGTGCGGCGTAGCGTGGCGGCAGCAGCCTTACGGGCAGGTCGCAGTCATCGCGAACGTCTCGACCGCAGCAGAACACAACGGCCGGGCGTTTGAGCGCTTCACCCAGCACGGCCCGCTGGCGATGCTGCCGATGACGGGCGGGCGCTGCTCGCTGGTCTGGTGCCACCCGCAGGAAAAGGCCGAAGAGGTTAAATCCTGGTCCGACGAACGTTTTTGTACCGAGCTGCAGAAAGCCTTTGGCTGGCGGCTGGGGCGTATTACCCATGCCGGGAAACGTGCGGTCTATCCGCTGTCGTTAACCACGGCATCACAGTCTGTTTCTCACCGCGTGGCGCTGGTCGGCAACGCGGCGCAAACCCTCCACCCCATCGCCGGGCAGGGCTTTAACCTCGGCCTGCGGGATGTGATGAGCCTGGCCGAAACGCTTTCGCAGGCGTGGAGCGAACAAAAAGACTGTGGCGCTTACCCGGTGCTAAGCCATTACCAGACGCGACGTCAGGCCGATAAAGAGGCGACAATTGGCGTCACCGATGGTTTAGTCCATCTCTTTGCCAATCGCTGGGCGCCGCTGGTTGTTGGTCGCAACCTCGGGCTGATGGCGATGGAACTGTTCATTCCGGCACGTGACGTGCTGGCGCAGCGGACCCTGGGTTGGGTCGCGCGTTAAGGAGTTATCACTGTGCAAAATGTTGATGTTGCCATCGTTGGCGGCGGAATGGTTGGGCTGGCGCTGGCCTGTGGATTACAGGGCAGCGGCCTGCGCGTGGCCGTGCTGGAGCAAAAGCAGCCCCAGCCTGTCGCATCAGATGCCCCGCCGGAACTCCGCGTGTCGGCGATTAACGCGGCCAGCGAAAAGCTTTTGACGCGTCTCGGCGTCTGGTCAGATATCGTCGCCCAGCGCGCCAGCTGCTATCACGGCATGGAAGTGTGGGACAAGGACAGCTTTGGCCATATTGCCTTTGATGATGAAAGCATGGGCTATAGCCATCTGGGGCACATCGTTGAAAACGCGGTGATCCACCACGCGCTGTGGCAGAAAGCAGAGCAGTGCAGCGACGTGACGCTGGTTGCGCCTGCGCAGATCCAGCAGGTGGCATGGGGCGAAAACGAGGCGTTTATCACCCTGCAAAGCGGCGACATGCTGACCGCGCGTCTGGTGGTCGGTGCCGACGGCGCTAACTCCTGGCTGCGCAACAAGGCTGATATCCCGCTGACGTACTGGGATTACCGCCATCATGCGATGGTGGCAACGATCCGTACTGAAGAGCCGCACGGCGGCGTTGCGCGGCAGATTTTCCACAACGACGGCATACTGGCGTTTCTGCCGCTTGCCGAACCGCACCTGTGCTCGATTGTCTGGTCCTTGGTGCCGGAGAAAGCGCAGCAGATGCAGGATGCGACGCCGGAGGCCTTTAACCAGGCGCTGTGCGTGGCGTTTGATAACCGCCTTGGCCTGTGCACGCTTGAAAGCGAGCGGCTGGTTTTCCCGTTAACCGGCCGCTACGCGCGTCAGTTTGCCGCGCACCGTCTGGCGCTGGTGGGGGATGCGGCCCATACCATTCATCCGCTGGCCGGGCAGGGCGTTAACCTCGGCTTTATGGACGCGGCGGAACTGGTGGAAGAACTGCGTCGCCTGCACCGTGAAGGTAAAGATATCGGTCAGCATCTGTATCTGCGTCGCTACGAGCGCAGCCGCAAGCACAGTGCGGCGATGATGCTGGCAGGAATGCAGGGCTTCCGCGAGCTGTTTGCCGGGGCAAATCCGGCGAAAAAACTGCTGCGCGATATCGGCCTCAAGCTGGCCGACACCCTTCCCGGTGTCAAACCTCAACTTCTTCGTCAGGCAATGGGTCTTAACGATCTTCCCGACTGGTTACGCTAACCTCGATCCCCGTCACACTTTATTTTCCCGGCCTTTGCGCCGGGGAAATCCCCTCGTTTGAAATATTCTAATTCCACGCCATTTTTCGCATTAGTTATTCTCATGTCGTGATTTTTACGTGACGGAAATTCGGCCCATTTTTCCGCATGAAATATCACTATGTGCTAAATCCTGTTAGATCATTGTTAATTTTGTGCGGGGTTAATCGCATTTTTCCAGTGAATAACTCTGTAGGCTTTTCAGCGTTTTTTGGTCATAAGCTAATGTGATGACCCGTTTTACCTTATGGTTAACCGCCGGTTTCGGTGGTAAGTTCAGGTAAAAGAGAACGTTTGCGTCGGCATTCGGGAACGAGGCCGATACCGGGTTTCACGGTGAATTTTTCAACGAGGACAAGATGGCTCAACAGACTCCTTTGTACGAACAACACGTGTTATGCGGCGCCCGCATGGTGGACTTCCATGGCTGGATGATGCCGCTGCACTACGGCTCGCAGATTGATGAGCACCACGCGGTGCGCACCGATGCCGGTATGTTCGACGTGTCCCACATGACGATTGTCGATCTGCACGGTAGCCGCACCCGGGAGTTTTTGCGTTATCTGCTGGCAAACGACGTCGCCAAACTGAAGACGCCGGGCAAAGCGCTCTATACCGGCATGCTGAATGCCTCGGGCGGCGTGATTGATGACCTTATCGTCTACTACTTCACCGAAGATTTCTTCCGCCTCGTTGTAAACTCCGCCACCCGCGAAAAAGACCTCTCCTGGATCACCCAACACGCCGAACCTTATGCCATCGACATCACCGTCCGTGACGATCTGTCGCTGATCGCCGTGCAGGGGCCGAACGCGCAGGCAAAAGCCGCGTCTCTGTTCAGCGACGAGCAGCGCACCGCCACCGAAGGCATGAAGCCGTTCTTCGGCGTGCAGGCGGGGGATCTGTTTATCGCCACCACCGGCTATACCGGTGAAGCGGGCTACGAAATTGCGATGCCGAACGAGAAAGCTGCCGATTTCTGGCGTGCGCTGGTAGAAGCGGGCGTGAAGCCTGCGGGCCTGGGCGCGCGCGATACGCTGCGTCTGGAAGCGGGCATGAACCTCTACGGTCAGGAAATGGATGAAGGCGTCTCTCCGCTGGCGGCCAACATGGGCTGGACCATCGCGTGGGAACCGGCTGACCGTGATTTTATTGGC
Source organism: Enterobacter sp. 04-C-12-SI-ECC (assembly GCF_047530715.1). Lineage (NCBI taxonomy): Bacteria > Pseudomonadati > Pseudomonadota > Gammaproteobacteria > Enterobacterales > Enterobacteriaceae > Enterobacter > Enterobacter sp. 04-C-12-SI-ECC. The sequence continues at coordinate 118,562 of NZ_JBLKDI010000017.1, read as the reverse complement.
CGTGAAGCGCTGGAGATGCAGCGCGAGAAGGGCACCGAACAGCTGGTGGGACTGGTGATGAAGGAAAAAGGCGTGCTGCGCGGCGAGCTGCCGGTGCGCTTTACCGATGCTGACGGCAATCATCGCGAAGGCGTGATCACCAGCGGTACCTTCTCCCCGACGCTGGGCTACAGTATTGCACTGGCTCGCGTGCCGGCGGGCATTGGCGACACGGCGGTAGTGCAAATCCGCAACCGCGAAATGCCGGTCCACGTGACCAAACCGATTTTTGTTCGCGCCGGTAAGCCGGTCGCCTAACTATTTTTATCAGGAGAACTTCAATGAGCAATGTGCCAGCAGAACTGAAATACAGCAAAGAACACGAGTGGCTGCGCAAAGAGGCGGACGGCACTTACACCGTAGGGATTACCGAGCACGCGCAGGAGCTGCTGGGCGACATGGTGTTTGTTGACCTGCCTGACGTGGGCACGACCGTTAGCGCGGGCGACGACTGCGCCGTGGCGGAGTCCGTAAAAGCGGCATCAGACATCTACGCACCGGTAAGCGGCGAGATTGTTGCGGTCAACGACGCGCTGAGCGATTCGCCAGAGCTGGTCAACAGCGAGCCGTATGAGGGCGGCTGGATCTTCAAGATCAAAGCCAGCGACGAATCGCAAGTTGCCGCGCTGCTGGATGCAACCGCGTACGAAGCACTACTGGAAGACGAATAACGTTGTGCCGGATGGCGCTGCGCTTATCCGGCTTACAGGGCCCGGTAAGCGGTAGCGCCACCGGGCAACAGCGTTACAGATAACTACGATTCACTGCACGTTTCAGGAACCATCGCTCATGACACAGACTTTAAGCCAGCTTGAAAACCGTGGCGCCTTCATTGAACGTCACATTGGGCCGGATGCTCAGCAACAGCAGGAGATGCTGAAGACGGTTGGCGCGGATTCATTAGACGCACTGATCGGCCAGATTGTGCCAAAAGACATCCAGCTTGCCACGCCGCCTCAGGTAGGGGAAGCCACCACGGAGTTCGCCGCGCTGGCGGAGCTGAAGGCTATTGCAGGCCTCAACAAGCGCTATAAGTCTTACATTGGCATGGGCTACACCAACGTGCAGTTACCGCCGGTTATCCTGCGCAACATGCTGGAAAACCCGGGCTGGTACACCGCTTACACCCCTTATCAGCCAGAAGTCTCCCAGGGGCGTCTGGAAGCGCTGCTGAACTTCCAGCAGGTGACGCTGGATCTGACCTGTATGGATATCGCTTCCGCCTCTCTGCTGGATGAAGCGACCGCCGCTGCCGAAGCGATGGCGATGGCAAAACGCGTAAGCAAGCTGAAAAATGCTAACCGCTTCTTCGTAGCGGCGGACGTGCATCCCCAGACGCTGGACGTGGTGCGCACCCGTGCAGAAACCTTCGGTTTTGAGGTGATCGTCGACGACGCCGACAAAGTGCTGGATCACCAGGACGTCTTCGGCGTGCTGCTGCAGCAGGTGGGTACCACCGGCGAAGTTCACGACTACGGCGCGCTGATTGCCGAGCTGAAATCCCGCAAAGTGGTTGTCAGCGTTGCCGCCGATTTTATGGCGCTGGTGCTGCTGACGGCGCCGGGCAAACAGGGCGCGGATATTGTATTCGGCTCCGCGCAGCGCTTCGGCGTGCCGATGGGCTACGGCGGCCCGCACGCGGCGTTCTTCGGCGCGAAAGATGAATTCAAACGCTCCATGCCAGGCCGTATCATTGGCGTGTCAAAAGATGCTGCCGGTAATACCGCGTTGCGCATGGCGATGCAGACCCGCGAGCAGCATATCCGCCGCGAGAAAGCGAACTCCAACATCTGTACTTCCCAGGTACTGCTGGCAAACATCGCCAGCCTGTATGCGGTATTCCACGGTCCGGCTGGCCTGAAGCGCATTGCCAGCCGCATTCACCGCCTGGCCGATATTCTGGCCTGCGGCCTGCAGCAGAAGGGCCTCAAGCTGCGCCACGCGCACTACTTCGACACCCTGTGCGTGGAAGTGGCAGACAAAGCCGCCGTGCTGGCGCGCGCGAATGCAGCAGAAATCAACCTGCGCAGCGACATCCACAACGCGGTCGGCATTACGCTGGATGAAAGCACCACTCGCGACGATATCCTGAGCCTGTTCAGCGTGTTGCTGGGCGACGCACACGGTCTGGACGTTGATACGCTCGACAAAGAGGTCGCGCTCGACAGCCGCTCCATTCAGGAAAGCATGCTGCGCAATGACGCGATCCTGACTCACCCGGTGTTCAATCGCTATCATAGCGAAACCGAGATGATGCGCTATATGCACTCTCTGGAGCGCAAGGATCTGGCGCTGAACCAGGCGATGATCCCGCTGGGCTCCTGCACCATGAAGCTGAACGCCGCGGCAGAGATGATCCCGATTACCTGGCCTGAATTCTCCGAACTGCACCCGTTCTGCCCGCCAGAACAGGCGGAAGGCTATCACATGATGATCAACCAGCTTTCAGACTGGCTGGTGAAGCTGACCGGTTACGACGCGCTCTGCATGCAGCCGAACTCCGGCGCGCAGGGTGAATACGCGGGCCTGCTGGCGATCCGTCACTATCACGAAAGCCGTAACGAAGGCCACCGCGATATCTGCCTGATCCCAAGCTCCGCCCACGGCACCAACCCGGCCTCAGCCCAGATGGCGGGCATGGAAGTGGTGGTGGTAGCGTGCGATAAGAACGGCAACATCGATTTGGCCGACCTGCGTGCGAAAGCCGAGCAGGCGGGCGACAAGCTCTCCTGCATCATGGTGACCTACCCGTCCACCCACGGCGTGTACGAAGAGACCATCCGTGAAGTGTGCGAAGTGGTGCACCAGTTTGGCGGTCAGGTTTACCTCGACGGCGCGAACATGAACGCCCAAGTGGGCATCACCTCTCCGGGCTTCATTGGCGCGGATGTGTCGCACCTGAACCTGCATAAAACCTTCTGCATTCCGCACGGCGGTGGCGGCCCGGGCATGGGGCCAATTGGCGTCAAAGCGCACCTGGCGCCGTTTGTGCCAGGGCACAGCGTGGTGCAGATTGAAGGCATGCTGACCCGTCAGGGCGCGGTCTCTGCGGCCCCGTTCGGCAGCGCATCAATCCTGCCAATCAGCTGGATGTACATCCGCATGATGGGCGCGGAAGGGCTGAAGCAGGCGAGCCAGGTGGCTATTCTGAACGCCAACTACATTGCGACTCGCCTGAAGTCCGCCTTCCCGGTGCTCTATACCGGCCGCGACGGTCGCGTGGCGCACGAGTGCATTCTGGATATTCGTCCGCTGAAAGAGCAGACCGGCATCAGCGAGCTGGATATCGCCAAGCGTCTGATCGACTACGGCTTCCACGCGCCAACCATGTCGTTCCCGGTTGCGGGGACGCTGATGGTGGAGCCGACCGAGTCTGAAAGCAAAGCCGAGCTGGACCGCTTTATCGACGCGATGTTGGCCATCCGCATGGAGATCGACCGCGTGCAGGACGGCGAATGGACGCTGGAAGATAACCCGCTGGTCAACGCCCCGCATACCCAGCACGAGATGGTGGCAGAGTGGAACCACGGTTACTCCCGCGAGCTGGCCGTCTTCCCGGCAGGCGTGGCAAACAAATACTGGCCGACCGTGAAGCGTCTTGATGACGTTTACGGCGACCGTAATCTGTTCTGCTCCTGCGTGCCGATGAGCGAATACCAGTAACATTGCTGATGTAGTAACGTAGGCCGGGTAAGGCGAAGCCGCCACCCGGCTTTTTTATTGGGAGAGGATAATGGCAATTGCACTGGTCACCGGCGCCAGCCGCGGCATTGGGAAAGCCACCGCGCTGCAGCTGGCACGTGAAGGCCACACCGTGGCGGTGAACTATCACCACAACATTAAAGCCGCGACGGACGTTATCAATCAGATCGTTGAGGCCGGCGGTAAAGCGTTTGCCGTGCGTGCGGACATCAGCGATGAAGCTCAGGTGCTGGCGATGTTTGACAGCATCGATCGTGAAGGTGAGCCGCTTCGCGCGCTGGTCAATAATGCAGGCATTCTGTTTGAGCAATCCACCATCGAGAATCTGTCCGCAGAGCGCATTAACCGCGTGCTGGCGACCAACGTCACGGGCTACTTCCTCTGCTGTCGTGAAGCGGTGAAACGCATGTCCATCAAGCATGGCGGCAAGGGCGGGGCGATTGTGAATGTCTCTTCCGCCGCGTCTCGTCTGGGCGCGCCGGGTGAATATGTCGATTACGCTGCTTCTAAAGGCGCGGTAGATTCGCTGACAACCGGGCTATCGCTGGAGGTGGCGGCGCAGGGCATTCGCGTGAACTGCGTGCGGCCTGGGCTGATTTATACCGATATCCATGCTTCCGGCGGAGAGCCGGGGCGAGTGGATCGCGTGAAATCGTTACTGCCGATGCAGCGCGGCGGCCAGCCGGAAGAGGTGGCGCAGGCGATTGTCTGGTTGCTGAGCGAGAAGGCGTCTTACGTGACGGGCAGTTTTATCGAGCTGGCTGGCGGGAAGTAAACCCCTCATCCTAACCCTCTTCCCAAAGGGGAGAGGGTTAGGCACCCGGCGTTAAAGTTTCTCGCCGTTGCTCGCAATCACGCCTTTATACCACTCGAAGCTCTTCTTACGGGAGCGCGACATGTCGCCCGTGCCGTCGTCGTGCTTGTTGACGTAGATAAAGCCGTAGCGCTTGCTGTACTGACCGGTGGTGAACGACACGCAGTCGATGCAGCCCCACGGCGTATAGCCCATCAGATCCACGCCATCGTGCGTGACGGCTTTGATCATCTCTTCCACGTGGGCACGCAGATAGTCGATGCGATAGTCATCGTTGATGCTGCCGTCTTCTTCCACCTTATCGTAGGCGCCGAAGCCGTTTTCAACGATAAACAGCGGCTTCTGGTAACGCTCGTAAAGTTCGCACAGGGAATAACGCAGGCCCACCGGGTCAATCTGCCAGCCCCAGTCGGACGCCTTCACGTGCGGGTTCGGCACGCTGCCTTCAAAGCCGGAAATGGCGTCACCTGTGCCGCCTTCCGCCTTCACCGCGTTGGTCATGTAGTAGCTGAAGCCTAAGTAGTCGCAGGTACCTTCACGCAGGATCTGCTCGTCGCCCGCCTCCATTTTGATGGAAAAGCCGCGGCGCTCCCACTCGTTCAGCACGTAGGACGGGTAGTAACCACGCAGCTGGACGTCGGTAAAGACATAGCGCTCGCGCATGGATTCCTGGGCGAACATCACGTCTTCAGGCTTGCAGGAGAACGGATAGAGCGCCACCATCGCCAGCATGCAGCCGACTTTCATCTCCGGGTTGATGCGGCGCGCGGCTTTCACCGCCAGGGCGCTGGCCACAAGCTGGTGGTGCAGCACCTGGTACATGGTCTCTTCCGGGTTGTCATGTTCGGTGTAGACCACGCCCGAGCAGCAGTAGCCGAACAGCGGGGCGCGCCAGTTGCGCTGGTTGTTGATTTCGTTGAAGGTCATCCAGTATTTGACCTTGTGCTTGTAGCGCTCAAACACCACTTCCGCGAAGCGCACGAAGAAATCGACCACTTTGCGGTTGGTCCAGCTACCATACTCCTGCACCAGGTGCAGCGGCATTTCGAAGTGGGAGAGTGTGATCACCGGTTCGATGTTGTACTTCAGCAGCTCATCGAACATGTCGTCGTAAAACTTCAGCCCTTCTTCGTTTGGCTGCGTTTCGTCACCTTTCGGGAAGATGCGCGTCCAGGCGATAGAGGTACGGAAACACTTGAAGCCCATCTCGGCAAATAGCTTGATGTCTTCTTTATAGTGGCCGTGGAAGTCGATGGCTTCGTGGTTTGGGTAGTATTTACCCGGCACCACTTCCTGCGTGATTTCGCGCGGCACGCCGTGTGCGCCTCCGGTCAGCACGTCGCAAATGCTTGGCCCTTTGCCGCCTTTGTTCCAGCCGCCTTCAACCTGATGAGCGGCAACCGCGCCGCCCCATAAAAAATCTTTCGGTAAGGTTATTTTTTTCATCGCTGCTATTCTCAATAAATGGCTTATTGGCATTGAGTCTAGCAAAGCGAAATTGAATGTCACGATATAACAATTTGCGAAAATTGTGATTTGTCACATCGAAAAAACAGGGTGTTTTATTCCGTCAGTTTTTTCGCCAGCTTGCGTCCGAGAGATTCCAGAATATAAATGACGGGAATTTGCGTGGTGATATCGTAGACGCCGCCAATTCGCGTCTGGGGAACGTGCCAGGAGAGATTAAAGTCCGCCAGTTTTGCCAGGCGAGAGTGCTCGTGGCTGGTGATAGAGAGCACCTTGCAGTGATGCAGGCTGAACTGGCTGGCGAAGCGCAGGATCTCCTCGGTTTCGCCCGAGACGGAGAGCACAATCGCCAGCGCATTTTTCGCCATATCATTGGTAACCGGGAAATAAGGGTCATCAATATGATTACTGAATTTACCAATATTTGAAAAGAAGCGTGCGCCATATTTGGCCAAAGAGCCTGACGTGCCCGCCCCGACAAATATAATTCGCTCGGAAGACAAAATGATATTTACCGCGTCATTTAATAGCGCGTCGAACTCTTCATTATTCACGCTTTTAAAGAAGCTGATAATTTCGCTGGCGCCGAAATTCGCCTGCTGGGGCTCGTTCTGCTCAAGATAGAGCTTAAAGCGCACGCGAAATTCAGAATACCCTTCGCAGTTGAGCTTGCGGCAAAAGCGCAGGATAGTGGTGGTTGAGACGCCAGCCGCATCCGCCAGCTCGCGGATGGTCATGTACATCACTTTGTCCCGGTTTTTGATGACATAGTTGTAGACCATCATTTCCAGGTTATTGAGACTGGCAATGGCGGAGTGGGTGAACATACTCACAGTGGCAAAACTCTCATTCAGACCTCATTTATCCATCATATCATGCAGCCAGACGGCAGGAGCCAATTTTATGCCATTGATTAGTAACGCTTAAATTTTTATGTGAACAAATGTCAGGTGAATTTTTCGTTTATGTTTTTGATTTTTATTATAAAAATTTAATTTAAAATTATTTTAGCTAACAGGTGTTCACTGGAATCATTCTCAGTTAGCATAGTCATGCGATGAATAATCATCTTTAGTTTTCCCGGAGTTTAGTATGGCGAGCAGACCATTAATCGCACAGGGATATTCGCTGGCTGAGGAAGTGGCCAACAGCATCAGCCACGGTATTGGCCTGGTGTTTGGGATTGTCGGTTTAGTGTTATTGCTGGTACAGGCGGTGGATACCAATGCCAGCGCGATGGCCATTACCAGCTATAGCCTGTATGGCGGAAGTATGATCCTGCTGTTCCTGGCCTCGACGCTCTATCACGCGATTCCGCATCAGCGGGCCAAAATATGGCTTAAGAAATTTGACCACTGCGCTATCTATCTGCTGATTGCGGGTACCTATACGCCTTTTCTGCTGGTGGGGCTAAACTCACCGCTGTCGCGCGGCCTGATGATTGTTATCTGGAGCCTGGCGCTGCTGGGGATCCTGTTTAAGCTGACCATTGCGCACCGGTTTAAAGTGTTGTCGCTGGTCACCTATCTGACGATGGGCTGGCTGTCGCTGATTGTGGTGTATCAGCTGGCGATTAAGCTGGCGGTCGGCGGGGTAACGCTGCTGGCGGTGGGCGGTGTGGTCTACTCGCTGGGCGTTATTTTCTACGTCTGCAAGCGCATCCCATACAACCATGCCATCTGGCACGGCTTTGTGCTGGGCGGCAGCGTGTGCCACTTTTTGGCGATTTATTTGTACGTGGGGCAGGTTTAGTTTGTTGTCGGGTGGCGGCTTCGCCTTACCCGACCTGGATTTGCACCCGTAGGCCCGGTAAGCGCAGCGCCACCGGGCGATAGAGCATCACTCTTCCAGTGAATACGGTAGCGGCTCAATACTCAACGTATTCGCGTCGTCGCGCACGCGGAACACGCTGTCCGCTTCCATGTCGTTGTTCATTACAGCCTGTACCAAAAGACGGCCATCGTCCAGCTGGACTGCGGCTAACACGGTACCGGTGCGGCGCCAGTTGTCGCCCATCTTCAGTTCTAAGTCTTCTCCTGCTTCCGGTACGCGGCTGGCATGGCCTGCCAGTGTCCACAACGCGCGTTTGTTTGCCCCACGGAATTTTGCACGCGCGACCATTTCCTGACCGGTGTAGCAGCCTTTTTTAAAGCTGATGCCCCCCAGCGCCTGCAGGTTAGTTGCCTGAGGAATAAACTGCGCGCTGTTGGCTGCGTCAATTACAGGCAGACCCGCTTCGATGTTCAGCGCCAGCCACTGCTGGCTGTTGTTGAGCTGAGCTTCGCCGCGCAGCGCCTCGGTCACGCGTTCGGCTGTTGCGGCATCCGTGACTAACAGGAAGCGCTCTGCCGGGTGTTCAAACCACAGGATGGAAGTTGCGCCCTCGCTGACCACCTGTTTTTCTGCATCCGGCAGCTCAGCAAACAGGTTTTTCAGCGCCGCACGCGCCTGGAAGCCCGCCACGCCCAGCAGAACATGTTCGTCGTCCGGGGCGATGGTGACTTTGGAAAAGACCGCGTATTTTTTCAGTTCTTTGAGCTGCGCATCGCGCAGGCTGCGGCGCTCAATAAAGGCAAAACCGTCCTGACGGCGGAAGAGACGCAGGTTGCTCCACATTTTGCCCTTAGGATCGCAGTGCGCGGCCAGCAGATGCTGGTGTTCAGTCAACTGCGCAACATCCGCAGTCACCTGACCCTGCAAGTATTTTTCGGCGTCGGCGCCGGAGAGGGTTGCCAGCGCCCAGTCATCAAGAGAAATAAGCGTCAGCGGCAGACGCGCAGAGGCGGCGGGCTGGCGAGGAGAAAATGGTGTAAAGGCCATAACGGTATCCTGAATTGCTTAACGCTTTGATAATGCCTAATGGTAAAAGAGCCTGCAGGCATTGCAAGCGCTTTCAGCAGACCACTTGTGCCATAAACGGGTTATGCGTAGCGCTACGCAAAATAGTGTAATCCGCTGTCTATGTAGGGATTATTCTGGAAGCCAGCTCGTCAAACGCAATATTCCAGTAATGAAACGGTCAAAAACACGTTACACTAGCTGGTGTCCCCGTAGAGAAATTAAGAACAGAAAACGGGGTACCGACTGTGCCAAACGTAATGCAGGAAACTGAACATGGATATTAACAACAAGGCCCGTATTCACTGGGCATGCCGTCGCGGAATGCGTGAACTTGATATTTCCATCATGCCTTTCTTCGAATATGAGTACGACAGCTTAAGCGATGATGATAAGCGTCTGTTTGTTCGCCTGCTTGAGTCTGACGATCCGGATTTATTCAACTGGCTGATGAACCACGGCAAACCCGCCGACACCGAGTTGCAACGGATGGTGCAATTAATTCAAACACGGAATCGGGAACGTGGTCCTGTGGCAATCTGATCTTCGCGTCTCGTGGCGCTCGCAGTGGATGTCTTTATTGCTCCACGGCCTGGTTGCGGCCATCGTTTTACTCATGCCGTGGCCGCTCAGCTATACGCCGCTGTGGCTGCTATTACTTTCGTTTGTTGTTTTTGACAGCGTACGCAGCCAGCGTCGCATTAACGCGCGTCAGGGCGAGATTAAGCTGCTTATGGATTCCCGCCTGCGCTGGCAGGGAAAAGAGTGGGATATTCTCGGTGTACCCTGGATGCTTAACGCCGGGATGATGTTACGGTTACGCAAAGTGGGGGGCGGACGTTGCCAGCACTTGTGGCTGGCGGCGGACAGTATGGACGCATCAGAATGGCGGGATCTGCGCCGGATGTTGCTGCAACAGCCGACGCAGGAGTAACGCGCGTTAGCTGAATTTTTCTGCCATTTCGCCGAGGATCTGCTCGCACCAGGCCTGCAGGCGCTCGTCGCTGAGATCGTACTGATTGGTTTCATCCAGCGCGAGCCCGACAAACAGCTCGCCGTCGGCAATAATCGGCTTTTTACTGGTGAATTCATACCCTTCGGTTGGCCAGTAGCCAATAAACGCCGCCCCTTTTGGTGCCAGCTTATCGTGCAGCATGCCGAGTGCGTCCAGGAACCATTCGCCGTAGCCTAACTGGTCACCCATGCCGTACATCGCAATAATTTTACCGTCGAAATTGACTGAATCGAGCTGATCCCAGATGGCTTCCCAGTCTTCCTGTATCTCACCAAAATCCCAGGTTGGGATGCCCAGAATCAGCACATCGTACTGCTCCATCAAGGCGACCGAGTCATCTTTCAGGTTATGCAACGTCACCAGTTCCGGGCCAATGATGTCGCGAATTTTCTCCGCCGCCATTTCGGTGTAGCAGGTGCTGGAACCATAGAACAGACCAATATTCATCGCGTAACTATCTCAATTCTTGCTATGACTTTGCGCGTAGTGTACCAGAAACCGGTCGCAATCAGGCATAATGGCCTGACTGCAAAATCAAAGGGGCTGATGTGGAAAAGGATCTCGCACTCGTTGAACAGTTTCTCGATGCGCTGTGGCTGGAGAAAAATCTGGCCGAGAATACCCTCAGTGCCTACCGGCGCGATCTCACCATGCTGGTGGAGTGGCTGGCGCGTCGGGAGCTATCGCTTGCGAGCGCGCAAAGCGACGACCTGCAGGCGCTGCTCGCTGAACGCGTAGAAGGAGGGTACAAAGCCACCAGCTCTGCACGCTTGCTCAGCGCAATGCGTCGGCTTTTCCAGCATCTTTATCGGGAGAAGATTCGCGAAGACGATCCCAGCGCGCTGCTGGCGTCCCCGAAACTCCCGCAGCGGCTGCCGAAAGATCTCAGTGAAGCACAAGTTGAGAGATTATTACAGTCACCGGCTGTTGACCTGCCGCTGGAGTTACGCGATAAAGCCATGCTTGAGCTATTGTATGCTACCGGCTTGCGCGTTTCGGAACTGGTTGGCCTGACGATGAGCGACATCAGCCTGCGTCAGGGCGTGGTGCGCGTCATCGGTAAAGGAAACAAGGAAAGGCTGGTTCCGCTGGGAGAAGAGGCGGTTTACTGGCTGGAGACGTATCTTGAGCACGGCCGCCCCTGGCTGCTCAATGGCGCGTCTCTCGACGTCCTGTTTCCGAGCCAGCGCTCGCAGCAGATGACGCGACAAACGTTCTGGCATCGCATCAAGCATTACGCCACACTGGCGGGTATCGACAGTGAAAAGCTTTCGCCGCACGTATTGCGTCACGCCTTCGCGACGCATCTGTTAAACCACGGCGCAGATTTACGCGTGGTGCAGATGCTGCTGGGACACAGCGATCTTTCAACGACGCAAATTTACACCCATGTCGCGACGGAACGCCTGCGGCAGCTACACCAACAGCACCACCCTCGTGCGTGAGTGCCGACAAATTGTAACAGGATCAATTATGAAAAAGTCTTTCGCGCTGTTCACCCTGCTGGCAGCCTCATTTACCGGCTTCGCCCATGCGGATGACGCCGCCATCAAACAGTCTCTGGCCAAGCTTGGCGTCACCAGCAGCGACATCCAGCCTGCGCCGGTTGCCGGTATGAAAACGGTACTGACCAACAGCGGCGTGCTGTACGTCACCGAAGACGGCAAACACTTTATTCAGGGACCGCTGTACGACGTGAGCGGCGCGCAGCCGGTGAACGTCACCAACCAGCTGCTGATGAAAAACCTGAACGCGCTCGAAAAAGAGATGATCGTCTATAAAGCGGCGCAGGAAAAACATGTGATTACCGTCTTCACCGACATCACCTGTGGCTACTGCCACAAGCTGCATGAACAGATGAAGGACTATAACGCGCTGGGCATTACCGTGCGTTACCTGGCCTTCCCGCGCGCAGGCGTACAGAGCCAGCCAGAGCAGGACATGAAAGCGATCTGGTGTTCCAAAGACCGCAACAAAGCGTTTGATGACGCGATGAACGGTAAAGACGTTAAGCCTGCCTCCTGCGACATCGACATTGCTAATCACTACGCGCTGGGCGTGCAGTTTGGCGTGAGCGGTACGCCAGCGATTGTCCTGAGTAACGGCTATGTTGTTCCGGGCTATCAGGGACCGAAAGAGATGAAAGAGTTTCTCGACGCGCACCAGAAACAGTTTGGTGGTAAATAATTCGCGTGAAAGCCCCCATCAAATTGCGCCGCCGCGAGGCGGTTGAACACGTTGATTTACCGGACGATCTCCCGCCGCTGCTAAAGCGCCTCTACGCCAGCCGCGGCGTGCGCCGCGCAGAGGATCTTGAGCGCAGCGTGAAAGGGATGCTGCCCTGGCAGCAGCTGAACGGTATCGAGAAAGCTACCGAAATGCTCTACAACGCGCTGCGTGAGGGAACGCGCATTGTGGTGGTAGGGGATTTCGACGCCGACGGCGCAACCAGCACCGCCCTGAGCGTGCTCAGCCTGCGCGCGCTGGGCTGCGATAATGTCACCTATCTGGTGCCGAACCGCTTTGAAGACGGCTATGGCCTCAGCCCGGAGGTGGTCGATCAGGCCCATGCCCGCGGTGCGCAGATGATCATGACCGTCGACAACGGGATCTCCTCCCATGCGGGCGTCGATCATGCTCACGCTTTGGGGATCCCGGTGTTGGTCACCGATCATCACCTGCCCGGCGATACGCTCCCCGCAGCAGAAGCGATTATTAACCCCAACCTGCGCGACTGCGATTTCCCGTCGAAATCCCTCGCCGGTGTGGGCGTGGCGTTTTATCTGATGCTGGCGTTGCGTACTCTCTTACGCGATAAGGGCTGGTTCGAATCCCGCGGCATTGCCGTTCCAAACCTGGCCGAATACCTCGACCTGGTGGCGCTGGGCACCGTGGCGGACGTGGTACCTCTTGATGCCAATAACCGCATTTTGACCTGGCAGGGCTTAAGCCGTATTCGCGCGGGCAAGTGCCGTCCCGGAATTAAGGCGCTGCTGGAGATTGCCAACCGCGATCCGCTTAAGCTGGCGGCAAGCGACCTGGGCTTTGCCCTCGGGCCGCGTCTAAACGCTGCCGGAAGGCTGGACGATATGTCCGTCGGCGTGGCGCTGCTGCTGTGCGACAACATCGGCGAAGCGCGCGTGCTGGCCAACGAGCTGGACGCCCTGAACCAGACCCGTAAAGAGATTGAGCAGGGGATGCAGGCCGAAGCGCTGACCCTGTGCGAAAAACTTGAGCGCAGTGGCGATACGCTGCCGGGCGGGCTGGCAATGTACCACCCCGAGTGGCATCAGGGCGTGGTCGGCATTCTGGCGTCGCGCATTAAAGAGCGCTTCCACCGCCCGGTGATCGCGTTTGCGCCTGCGGGTGACGGCACGCTGAAAGGCTCTGGCCGTTCGATTCAGGGGCTGCACATGCGCGATGCGCTGGAGCGTCTGGATACGCTTTATCCCGGTCTGATGATCAAGTTCGGCGGCCACGCGATGGCGGCAGGCTTGTCGCTGGAAGAGGCAAAGTTCGACGAGTTCCAGCGCCTGTTTGGCGAACTGGTCACCGAGTGGATTGACCCGGCGCTGCTGCAGGGCGAAGTGGTCTCTGACGGTGAGCTGTCCGTCTCCGAAATGACGATGGAGGTCGCGCAGATGCTGCGCGATGCCGGTCCATGGGGGCAGATGTTCCCGGAACCGCTGTTCGACGGGCGATTCCGCCTGCTGCAGCAGCGTATCGTTGGCGAACGCCACCTGAAAGTGATGGTCGAGCCCGTGGGCGGCGGACCGCTGCTGGACGGCATCGCCTTCAACGTTGACACCTCCATCTGGCCGGACAACGGCGTGCGCGAGGTCGAGCTGGCGTACAAACTGGATATCAACGAGTTTCGCGGTAACCGCACCCTTCAGATCATCATCGACAATATCTGGCCAATTTAGCGGCAGTAATCTCTATAAAAAAGGGCGTGGATTCGGTACAATCCCGCTCTTATCACCGCATTTTGACAAGTCCATAAAAGAAAACAGACCATGTTTGAAATTAATCCGGTAAAAAACCGTATTCAGGACCTCACGGAGCGCTCTGACGTTCTTAGGGGGTATCTTTGACTACGATGCCAAGAAAGAGCGTCTTGAAGAAGTAAACGCCGAGCTGGAACAGCCGGACGTCTGGAACGAACCTGAACGCGCACAGGCGCTGGGTAAAGAGCGTTCCTCTCTCGAAGCTATCGTAGATACGTTGGATCAAATGGCTCAGGGGCTGGAAGACGTTTCCGGTTTGCTGGAGCTGGCCGTCGAAGCCGACGACGAAGAAACCTTTAACGAAGCCGTGGCAGAACTCGACGGGCTGGAAGAGAAGCTGGCACAGCTGGAATTCCGTCGCATGTTCTCCGGCGAATACGACAGCGCTGACTGCTATCTCGATATTCAGGCAGGTTCTGGCGGTACCGAAGCGCAGGACTGGGCCAGCATGCTGATGCGTATGTATCTGCGTTGGGCGGAAGCGCGCGGCTTCAAAACCGAAATTATCGAAGAGTCAGAAGGTGAAGTGGCCGGTATTAAATCCGTCACTATCAAGATCATTGGCGACTACGCCTACGGCTGGTTGCGTACCGAAACCGGCGTTCACCGCCTGGTGCGTAAGAGCCCGTTTGACTCCGGTGGTCGTCGTCATACCTCCTTCAGCTCCGCGTTTGTTTACCCGGAAGTTGACGAAGATATCGATATCGAAATTAACCCGGCGGACCTGCGTATTGACGTTTACCGCGCGTCCGGCGCGGGTGGTCAGCACGTTAACCGTACGGAATCTGCGGTGCGTATTACCCACATTCCAACCGGGCTGGTAACACAGTGCCAGAACGACCGTTCCCAGCATAAGAACAAAGACCAGGCCATGAAGCAGATGAAAGCGAAGCTTTATGAGCTGGAGATGCAGAAGAAAAATGCTGAGAAACAGGCGATGGAAGACAACAAGTCCGACATCGGTTGGGGCAGCCAGATCCGTTCTTACGTCCTTGATGACTCCCGCATCAAAGACCTGCGTACCGGGGTTGAAACCCGCAACACGCAGGCGGTGCTGGACGGCAGCCTGGACCAATTTATCGAAGCAAGTTTGAAAGCAGGGTTATGAGGAACCAACATGTCTGAACAACAAGCACAGGGCGCTGACGCGGTAGTCGATCTTAACAACGAACTGAAAACCCGCCGCGAGAAGCTGGCAGCGCTGCGCGAGCAGGGCGTGCCGTTCCCGAACGATTTTCGTCGTGACCACACCTCAGACCAACTGCACGCTGACTTCGACGGTAAAGAGAACGAAGAGCTGGAAGCGCTGAACATCGAAGTGGCCGTTGCAGGCCGTATGATGACCCGCCGTATCATGGGTAAAGCCTCCTTCGTGACCTTGCAGGACGTGGGTGGCCGTATTCAGCTGTACGTTTCCCGTGACGACCTGCCGGAAGGCATCTACAACGAGCAGTTCAAAAAGTGGGACCTGGGCGATATCCTGGGCGCGAAAGGTAAACTGTTTAAAACCAAAACCGGTGAACTGTCTATCCACTGCACCGAGCTGCGCCTGCTGACCAAAGCCCTCCGCCCGCTGCCGGACAAGTTCCACGGCCTGCAGGATCAGGAAGCGCGCTATCGTCAGCGTTACCTGGATCTCATCTCTAACGATGAATCCCGCAAGACCTTCAAAATTCGCTCCCAGATCATGGCCGGTATTCGCCAGTTCATGGTCAACCGCGACTTTATGGAAGTGGAAACCCCGATGATGCAGGTGATCCCTGGCGGCGCGTCTGCGCGTCCGTTCATCACCCATCACAACGCCCTGGACCTGGACATGTACCTGCGTATCGCGCCGGAACTGTACCTGAAGCGTCTGGTGGTCGGTGGTTTCGACCGCGTGTTCGAAATCAACCGTAACTTCCGTAACGAAGGTATCTCCGTTCGCCATAACCCAGAGTTCACCATGATGGAACTCTATATGGCGTACGCGGACTACAAGGATCTGATCGAGCTGACCGAATCCCTGTTCCGTACCCTGGCGCAGGACATTCTGGGCACCACGCAGGTTCCTTACGGTGAAGAAGTGTTCGACTTCGGCAAGCCGTTCGAAAAACTGACCATGCGCGAAGCGATCAAGAAATACCGTCCGGAAACCAACATGGCGGATCTGGATAACTTCGACTCTGCGAAGGCCATCGCTGAAAGCATCGGCATCAAGGTTGAGAAGAGCTGGGGTCTGGGCCGTATCGTGACCGAGATCTTTGAAGAAGTGGCGGAAGCACACCTGATTCAGCCGACCTTTATTACCGAATACCCGGCTGAAGTTTCTCCTCTGGCGCGTCGTAATGACGAGAACCCGGAAATCACCGACCGTTTCGAATTCTTCATCGGCGGCCGTGAAATCGGCAACGGCTTTAGCGAGCTGAACGATGCAGAAGACCAGGCGCAGCGTTTCCAGGATCAGGTTGACGCGAAAGCAGCAGGCGACGACGAAGCGATGTTCTTCGATGAAGACTACGTGACCGCGCTGGAGCACGGCCTGCCGCCAACTGCAGGTCTGGGTATTGGTATCGACCGTATGGTGATGCTGTTCACCAACAGCCACACCATTCGTGACGTGATCCTGTTCCCGGCAATGCGCCCGGTGAAATAAGGCGTTACGTTGCTAAAAAAGCCCCGAAAGGGGCTTTTTTATTGCGCAGCGAACGCTCTCAGCGCGTCTCGCGCGACCGTTGCTTCCTGCACCATCCACGGGCTAAAGCTCCATGGGGCGGCGTCCAGCGCGCGGAATAACGACTCCAGCGTCACCCATTCAAATGCCATCACTTCATCATGGTTAATTCGCAGTTCGCTGGTGACGCGGGCAGCGAAGACCGGGCAAATCTCGTTTTCCACGATCCCGGAAGGATCCGTTTCGCGGTAGCGGAATTCTGAGGCGACAGGCGTAATCGCGGTAATTTCTGCGCCAATCTCATCGCGGCAGCGACGGATAATTGCCTCTTCCGTCCGTTCACCAGATTGAGGGTGACCGCAGACAGAATTCGTCCAGACGCCCGGCCAGGCTTTTTTACTTAGTGCGCGTCGGGTTACCAGACACTCGCCTTCGGCGTTAAATAGCCAGGATGAGAACGCCAGATGCAGAGGGGTTTGGGCGGTGTGCGCGGCGTATTTTTCCTGAGTGCCAATCACCATTCCCTGGTCGTTTACCAAAATAACGTGTTCTTGAATACTCATTCATGCTCCAGTGCCAACGATGCGGATGGTTCTGCACCATCAACAGGGAGCATTATACGGCAATCTTATACGAACGGTTTGTTTCCTGGAGCGGAAAAGGGCTGACCCATATCTCTCCGGGCTGGTATCATAGTGCGCCATTCACGCTGACCGAGGATCTGTTTTGTTTGCAGGAAGCCTGACGAGAAACCCCATCATCGCCATCTTTTGCCTGACGCTGACGCTATTCCTGGCTGGCTGTTCAGGAAGCAAATCGTCGGATATGGGTAGCTATTCCGGTTCGGTCTATACCGTTAAGCGCGGGGATACGCTGTACCGGATTTCGCGCGCAACGGGGACCAGCGTGAAGGATCTGGCGCGCCTGAATAACATCTCTCCGCCGTACACCATCGAAGTGGGGCAAAAGCTCAAGGTGAACGGCAGTTCGTCCTCGGGCAAAAAATCCTCATCGAAAGGCAAAACCGCCAAAGTGACGCCGTCCTATCAGGTACCGCAATCGTCATGGCCGCCGGTTGGACAGCGCTGCTGGATTTGGCCTGCCAGCGGTAAAGTGGTCGCCCCTTACTCACTCTCTGAAGGTGGCAACAAGGGTATTGATATCGCCGCTGCGCGCGGTACGCCGGTTTATGCCTCCGGGGCAGGGAAGGTGGTTTACGTCGGTAACCAGCTGCGCGGCTACGGTAACCTGATCATGATTAAGCATGGCGAAGATTACATCACCGCCTACGCGCACAACGACACGATGCTGGTCAACAACGGCCAGAACGTGAAGGCGGGGCAGAAGATAGCCACCATGGGCAGTACCGGTACCGATTCGGTGAAGCTGCACTTCCAGATCCGCTATAAGGCGACGGCCATCGATCCGCAGCGCTATCTTCCTGCGCCCGGCAGCAAACCGAAGTGCTAAGTGATTATTTAATCGCCGGTTAGTTGTGAAGAGGCTTGTATGAAGGTGCGTAAGGTCTATAATGCCTTACGCAACTCAAAGCGGGCGTAGTTCAATGGTAGAACGAGAGCTTCCCAAGCTCTATACGAGGGTTCGATTCCCTTCGCCCGCTCCAGCCCTTTAAAAGCCTTGTAACTCATTGAGTTAGCTCTAAGGTGATGTGACCAAAGTACCGCTATTTACCCTGATAGTTGCCGCGATTTGTTGAACGGTGAACAGGGAGTTTAGCAAAGCGCTGGCGGTCGTTCCACTGGTCATACCGCGATAGCCCAACATGAACCGAAAGCCGTGTGCCCGGCATAACTCCCGTAGCATTCATCTGTTCCGCACTTAGCGCGGTGTCCCGTAACAGCCTGTCGTGATGACACGCCACGGATAAACGAGCTGATGTTGGGAAGCCTAACCAGTCCGGGAAAGGGGCTGGCTCTACCGTGGTGTTCACCGTGCCATAAATGAACGGTACTCGATAAGAGAACTGATGGTTGTACAAGATGATGATGATGCGCCGGGGGCGCTGCTGCTGGGTGTACCCAACACGGCGCTAATGGCTTGCTATTGCCTGTGTATGGGGTACGTTTAACTGTTGGATGGGTGGCTCCGTCTGCACCAGCCCCGGCTCTGCTATGGCATCCGGGGCATCTCTCCCGAATTTCTCTTCCTGTGTTTCCCCATCCGTGCTTCGCAGTTGAGCTTCACAGTGGTAATAAATAACAACCCGTTGCATTAGTATCGATCATTTTGTAGCCTGAGATTAATCCTAATCTTGTAGGGCGTTGCATGGTTGACAATGAGCGTTTGCATGAGCAAGAATCCGCCGAAACAGAACTAGATAAATTGTTAGAAAAGCTGGAGTTGACGCAGGAACAACGAGACTTCATTGACTCGATGCGGGACGATAAACGTAGTGAAGAGGGTTAATCATGGATGTGAACAAAGACGCGATCTTCTCTGTGTGCGGGAAGTACCGTTACGCGATTTCTAGAACCTGGGACGCTACAAAGCCTTACGCTCTTTTCATTGGTTTGAATCCATCGTATGCGGATGCGGATCTTGATGACCCCACACTGAAACGTTGTATCTCATTTGCACAGAACTGGGGCTTCGGGGGTGTACGTATCGCGAACCTGTTCGCGTATGTATGTACTGACCGTTTTGAAATGATGAGATTCCCGGAGCCTGTCGGGGCGGATAATGATAAGTATCTGGCAGAATTGATAGCTGGTGCTGGTATCGTTGTTGCTGCGTGGGGGAATGAAGGGCGGCACCTGAAACGCTCTGCCGTAGTACGGGCGTTCCTTCCTGTAGATACGAAGTGTTTTAAAATTAACGCAACGGGAGAGCCTATGCACCCGTTATATGTGCATGGTGATACTAAACTGATTCCGTTTCTGATGCCGGATAATGCTGCTGTGGGGTGCTGAACGTCAACGCAAAGTGGCTTAAGCAGTGGGGAAAATGGTTAGCTTAGCGTTATCTGGTTCAAGGGGAGCTACCCTACAGCCTCACTCTCTGAATGCAAAATAGCCTCACAATCCCACTGTTAAAAGTCCCGGCTTGAAAAATTGCACGCTTATAGTTGCGCCTCCCTCAACTCTATAGCTCGCCCGCGCCCCCGTGCGCATGTGCGTGCCCGCGCGTCAGGGGTCGCTGAGAAAACCCTAAGATTTTGCTCATCCGAGACAACCGTTGCAGGCGCGAAATGCTGGCTGGTTACTGCTGCGGTTGCAATGTTTGATTCAACGCCTTTGTGATTTCGAGATCGTGGCGGTGCCGTGCTGATCTCCTGTGTGCGCTTTGCGCTGCGTTCGCTGGGTGCGCCGGGGTTTTGCTGTGACTCGGTGCCAGTCTGCCGCTGGCTGTCTCTGTCTCATCCGGGTATACCGCATTGTGATGTGCCGCCGCTGTCGCAATCAAATTTATTTTATACCCTATTGACCACGGTTTTTAAGTGTGATCTCCTTCATGTCGGGATGTGATACTTCACTGAGATTTGGAGGGAAATCATGATTAATGTTCGTCTGTACGCGAGGGCATCCACCGCTGAGCAGCACGCCGACCGTGCCGTGCCTGCGCTGGAATCTTTTGCTAATGAGCGGGGCTGGTCTATTGCTGCGCGATACATCGAGAACGCCAGCGGTGCTAGGCTGGAGCGCCCGGAACTGATGCGCCTGCTGGGTGAGGCGGAGGCTGGCGATGTCCTGCTTGTTGAAAGCATCGACAGGCTAAGCCGCCTGACTCAAAAAGAATGGGCGACTCTGAAACAGAGGATTCAGGATAAGGGGCTGGTGATCGTCGCCGTTGACCTGCCAACCTCGTGGCAGTTGCTGAACGAAACCGCGTCAGAGCTAACCAGCGGCATCCTCAGAGCCGTTAACGCAATGCTGATCGATATTCTCGCTACAATGGCTCGCGTGGACTACGAGACGCGACTGATGCGCCAGCGGCAGGGCATTGAACGAGCCAAAGCTGAGGGGCTTTATCGTGGGAGTCAGAAGGATGCCGCCGCTCGCGAGACCGTCAGAGAAATGCTGGCGCAGGGTGTGAAACCGGAGCGCATCATGAAAGCTGCCGGGATAAGCCGGGCGACGTTTTACCGCATCAAGCGAGAGTTGGCCGCCAGCGTCTGAATCGTGGCTGCTTCCTGTTGACATGCTCGACGCCGTGTGATTTTATAGCCATCTAGATGTCTAAGTGAGGTGGCGAGCTGGTCGCCGTGGGGGTGATGTTGTTCGATGCCGTGAGGCGATCTGTGCGCCTCTCTGCGAGGGTGTGAGCCGTTGAGTGTGGGTTACTTGTTCTAAGAGATTTATCAACTCAGAGATCGTTACGCTGCGTCTGGTGCTGTGCCATTGCTGCCGGGTGGGGTTATTGGGTGGTGCGGTCGGGCTGACCTACAACCAAATGATGTGCCAACACTGGCCGTTACTGGGCTGTGGGTGATGGATGACCTACAGCTTTCGTATTAATTTCAGAGCGTTATGTTATGCGCGATGTCGTAATGCTATGATTTATAATGTATTTTCGTATTACTTGCGGCTCTCGATGTGAAGAGATGGCGGGGCTTTAGCCGTGCCAGACGATGAACATCGAGATCAGATTGTGAAGTGATTCATCACTGAAAAATTCCGGGTGGGGCCGGGGAGGGGGTTCAACGATAATTGGTTATGTCGTGGTGCTGGGTTACATGCTGTTTCTATAGGCTTTTAATGATTTCAGCGTACATGTGTACACTTAACCAATTAGCGTTATACCCCTACCCACCGACACCCCGTGGGTGGAGCGAGGTGTGCCTTGCACATCCTCCCCAAATCCACCTCCCTAACGCGGAGACGTTCCGCCGTCTCCACACCTCTCAACGGTGCAGTGCTTACGCCTGCTTGCACTCACCTGTCCGGCTCGTTTATCAGTCGCCGCCTGCTGCTGCGCTTCTCTTTCGCTTTGCTCTATGCGATGCTCGGTACTCATCGCTTACCCGCTTGCCGTACTGGCTACAGGTCGGGAGTTATGTAGTGGAACGGTAATTTAAAGCGGTATTACTCAAACAGCTAATTGCTGAGATAGTAATGATTATTGAAATAGAAGAAAGGATTGAATTATTACAGGGAGAATAAATAGGAAATACTAATCCAGATAAATATTAAAAGTATTATTCAGCTAGGTAATTGTTCTAACTGTTATACAGCGTATCTTCGTTCGTACCGCTCAATCACTCATCGTATTCGATGACAAGTCATCTCATACTCTTCGTTCTTCGCCGACTGGCTTATCGTTCGCTACGCTCACTGCCAGTCGCTCACTCCGATACAACTTCTTAAAACCATTATACAAATAGCTGTCAAGAAAATTAAAGCTGATAATTCCGATCAATTTTAATTTATTGATCTGTTAAATTTATAAGTAATATAGATAACCATTTAATTAACTGAAATTATTAATAAATTTAAAGGTGTCTATATTGTAGGGAAAGAGCGACACCATGGGCCAACTTCACACCCCAAATCCGCCTACCTGAAATTACCCTGCCCAACACGGCCAGCCCACACGCAGCAAGGCTTTGCAGGTGGTTGGTTAAAAAATAAACTCAAGAAGGTGACTATACCGGAGAGATAACCTACGTACAGCGTTGCTGACAAAGAAAGCTACTAAATTGGGGAAAGGCTACCACTAAAACGGGATACTACCGTCACAAGCTGTGGCCGAAAGCCTGCCTACGGCCTGACCCTCGGCAATGCCCGCCGCTCCTGCGTTTAGTCCAGAGCGCCGGAAGAAAGCATCTATATGGGAGAGACAGAACTCCGACGCCATTGCAATGATGGTAACTACTAAGGAGGACAGACTGCCACACTCCCGGCGCTTCCATCCTACGCCCCATTCTAAACTCACCTTGATTTTTGGAGACCACAGTATGCACATAACGCTTAACCAAGTAGACCACGCTGCCATTCAAAAAGAGTACGAAGCCGAGGAGCGACGCGAAAAAGCGCGTCGTGCCCGCCGCAATCAAAAGTTTGTGAAGTTCATGCGCCAGAATTATGGGGAGCCATTGTATCACCCAAGCCCGGATGAACTTTGCGGCATATACATCCACGAATTAGGGCAAGTTGTCTGGCGTGTACGTTCCCGCACAAGGCCGTACCGATTTACGGATTACGAATCGGTGGAAGTTGCCCGCTGGGCTTTCGACCGAGATTGCAGGGAAGTCGCGAGGACTAACCCGGACGCTGTGAAAAATCCTAAAGGTATTCCCCGATACACCAAAGAACATGAGGATTACTTACGCTGGCAGTTAGCGTTAATCGAAAGTCGGACACCCGAAGATTTAGCTTGGGCGCGTAGTATTTAATCCTTCTCTGGAGTTTGCACCATGCCAACCAATTTAAACCGCTTGCTTGCGCTGGCCGCTGACGCCGAACCGCTGAACACCGAGCCTGCGGATACTCAGCAACTGGTTGCGGATAAGATCGTTATACCTCATTCCAAGTTATGCCCTGTTAAACAGCGACCAGTGAAGGCTGCGTTTAACACGGAGTCCGGGCAGTATTTCTACAATGCAGATGGTTCCGTTATGTCGTTCCGTGAATGGAAAGAGGCGAACGGAATCGGACGCAAGACACACGCCCGCCGCGCTGATGCAGGGTTGCGCCAGATTATCCAGCCGGGCGATGCAATCCACTGTCGCCGTGCTGAGATAGAAATGTGGCTCAACAAGAAGCCAGCCCGGTACGCTGACCCCCTGCCGCCAGACTTCCCCGGTGTGCGTGTCGATGATGCCGCTCTGAAACCACGTGAGCACGCTATCCCGGAAGCGACCACGGGGCAAAACGCCTTTCTCAAGGCGTGCCGCGAGTTTCTGATTTGCGATGAGAAGACCATGCGCCGTATCAGTCGCGGCATGAGCAAGCTGGAGGCGATGCGCCGCGATGACTTCACCAGACTGGGAGACTGCCCGGAGTTTCGCCAGCTATGGTGTGGAGAGGTTAGGTCTGTTGATGACAATTTCAACACGCAGAATCATCATTGTGACGCTGGAGGTGCTGACCTGACGCCATCCATCCCGCCGCTGGTTACTGCGCCGTACAGGTTCCGCGAGCTGGAGCAATGCGACCGCCCGGCGTTTGTGCCATTGCCGCCGCCAGATGGTGGCGACTGGCGACCCGGACAGCAGGACGTAGCCGCCGCTGTGTTTGCCCGTGACCGCGATATGTTGGCCGTGCTGCCAACTGGTTACGGAAAGACGGCTGCATTCACCTATGCCCTGCAATTTGAATCCGGTGCTGGCGAGGGGCTGACCGTTATCGTTGTGCCGACGAACACCATCAAGCAGCAGGTGTTACAGCAGTTAAGGGAGGCTGGCGTTCACGCGGTGGCCTTTGGCGATAAACTACCGAAGCGGCGTAATGCGCAGCAACTTGCGGGGGTGGCTGCTGGCGCTTTCCGCGTCGCTGTCGTTTCGCCGGAGCATCTGGTGCCGGGTAGTCAGGTACTGGCTGCGCTGATGGCCGCTGGTGTGAGCAGGTTCATCATCGACGAGGTTCACACCGTTGATGACTGGGAGTTTCGCACTGCTTTCCCCGCGATGAAGCACACCCTGCAAAATGCCTTTCCTGATGCGCAGCGGTGTGCATTCACCGCGACCCTGCCAAAAGGGGATGAGGCTGACCTGATGAAAGAGTTGGGTTGTCGTGGCGGGTTCCTCACCTTTCGGGCTGACGTTTCAAGAGAGAATATCCAGTTGATTCCTGTCCGGCAATGTGCAATTCAGCGCCGGGCTGCTGTTGGTCTGGTCGATGCCCTCCCGGTGGATGAAAAGACGCTGGTTATGGTGGACAGTATCAAGATGCTTTACGCGTACCTCGACGAGCTGGGAAGCCGCGCCCGGCCTTATCATTCTGACGTTGAGCGACTGAGCCGCGACCAGCGGCACGCTAACGCAGAGTGGTTTGCTTCAACGCCGGGCGCTGTTCTGGTGGCAACAAAGGCTTTTGGCTTGGGGGCTGACATTCACGATATTCGTAACGTCATCGTGACCTACGTTCCCGAAGACTTGGCCGACCTCGTTCAGATGGTCGGGCGTGCTGGTCGCGATGGCGAGCCAGCACGCGCTTTCATTCTCTGGTCGTCGCTGGCGCTGTACGGCGACCCAATCACGTATGATGCCGACTCTGCCCCGGTGCCGTCCGGGGTACCTGATGAGCTTGCTTATTTCTACCGCCCTGAAAACTGCAACTGGCAGTACATCGCTAAATACCTTTGAGTCGAAAGGCTCCCCCTCATTCTCTGGAGTTAATCCATATGCCTGTTACCGAACATGCGCAGCGTCGTGCTGCGCGTGCGGATGCGCTCGTCACCGCACAACTTGCCTTCGCCCTGAACGGCTATTCCTTTGATGGATTGGCTGAGCGCCACCACCAGACCCTTAACCGTGAGGCTTTGTTACGTCAAGCAAGTACGCCTCTACAGCGGTATTGCCTGCTCAATAACTGTGAGCCTTGGGAATGTCTGGCCGCTGTGCTGAATAGATTCCGACGCCGGGAGGATGGCGCTCGTCTTTGGCCGACCTATCGCATGGCTCGTGAGGTCTTTAATGGGACTGTTCACCCTGCCGACAAGACGCGCGACGAGATATTTCAATCCGTGCAGCGTCGCCTGTTTTTACCAAAACCAGTACATGCCGAGGTCATCCAACACCTGCGAGCAATGGGACTAACTGGAGACAACCACCAATGACGAAATCTGAATTTGAAAATGAAACGTGGCGAATGAAAGGCTTGCTTCTTGGGGCGCTAATCCGCCGCCTTGAGGAAGACAAGGCTGGTGAGTCGCGCATGGCCGCAGCGGAGTTATCCAGTGCGGTCAACTTCCTTAAGGCCAATGCCGTAGAAGCGCCGGACGCATCGTTTAATCGTGTATTTGAGGATGAAGATTGATGACGCCCCAGCAATTCCGCCAATGGTTCGCCTCGCTGCCTGAAAAATATCAGCGTCAGGCCAAAGCCATGTACGACAACGCCCGGCGTGGCGGTGGTGTTCATACCGCATCAAGCCTCGCCTTGATTAAAAACCTTGTAGAAGATTCGATTAACTTTGACGGAGAGTTTCAGTATGACAACCACCAGTAATGCAACCCTGACCATTGCCGACATCCAGCACATCAACCATTTGTGCATTGTTGAGCACATGAACAACGCGCAGATTGCTGATGCCACTGGTTTCAGTCTGGCAGATATCGACGCCGTAATCCGTGGCGTTTACGTGGACGATCTCGCCGAACAGTGGAAGGATGACGCTGATATTACCCTGCAAGAATACGACACTATCCGCCGTCGCTATCAGCCCGGCAAGTTGCATCGGGACACTGAGTATGCCATCGCTCGCGATATGCTGATTCGCCCTGAAACTGTGTTGGCTATCGCACATTCCCGCTTTAGCAATGCTCACACGCACCCGGCAGAGAAAACCGTGAAGGTGAAGCCAGCTAAGCCGAAAGCAGTGCGCAAGTTAGTGCCTACTGATTTAGATGAAATCCACAAGTTAGAGCGCTTCGGTTGGCCTGCTGCGGAGATCGCCGGGAAGCTGGGCGTCCCTGTTGAAGTCGTCGCGCATGTGCAACGCTGTCTGAGAAATCGTTGGTCGTACCCGGATACTCTGGAGTCTGTTAACTCCAAATTCAGCGAGGCTGAATGATGGAAGAGAACGAACCGCTGCACCCCGCCGTTAACCCTGATCTCTATGTGAACCTTGACGAACAGCGTGAAGGGTACGCGCCGATTGAATCACGGGGCTGGGGCGTGCTGACGCAGAACCTGTCCGGGGAAGGGCGAACTGACCCCGGCCAAACACTTAACCACAATCCGAAACAACGCCCGCGCGGCTCCGTTGGTGAGCGTCGTTGGCTTCGTAAACGTGGATTACTTTAACGAGGAATTACCATGAGCAAAACTATCGTTTTAATGGAGCCACGCCGCGCGGCTGATTGCGGGCAACAACTGAAATTCATTGCTGAAGCCTTGAATCTTCGTCAAATCGATTTGGCTCATGTGTACCAGATCGACAGACAAGATCTCGGCAAAGCGTACCACGGACAGAAAATGATTCCTGCCCGATGCGTACACGCGCACATGCTTTTACTTGAACTGGCACATCGCCGAGTTACATCACAAGAGGTTGCATAATCATGGCTGACCAGAATGTTAATCCGTACCTTTCGGGCGCTGATACTGCGCCGCAGCAATCGCCGTACATGGCCGCACCTGTAGGCGCTGACAACGGCGCTAGCCGATTCGACCAGACAACACCTGATGCTGATTTCCTGAAAACGCAGCCAGCGAACATTAATCAAAGCTGGAGCGAAGGTAACTTTGCCAACCAGCAAGACCAGCAGATTGATGTTGCTGCGCAAGTGGGCGACACGCTGCAATTACAGGATGGCACTACTGTTGAGTTGACTCCTGAACTTCATGGGCTGATGGGGCAGTTTCACCAGTCTGTCGAAAGCCAGCTAGGGCAGGGGACAGTTGACGCCATGTTGCAGTACGCTGGCACACTCGACGCTGGGACGCAATCCACCCTTGAACGTATGGTTATGTCTGGCGACCCTGCGCAGATGCAGCGGGCGGTTCAGTACCTGCAAGAGCGTATGGCCGCTGGCTCTGCCACTGGTTATGTCCCGTCGCAGGGGAACACATATGGTCAGCCCGCCGCGCAACCTGTCGGAATGTCACACGCTGAATTCATCGCGGCGTACGATGCGCTGAATCAATGGGCTGCACAGACTGGCCGGGGTGCTGGCACGCGAGAATACGACCAGCAGTATCATGCGCTGGTTGCTCAACGCAGCGCCGGGAAGCGTGCCGGGCGCTAACTGGAGAATTCCATATGTACGATGAGAATAGAATCCGAGTCCTGACCGAGGTAGAGAAACAATCTCACTCGGTCGATAGCATTCTTTCCATTCTGCTTGATAAATACCCCAGCACCAGCCACGACCATCTGACGCGTGTCGCTGAATGCCTCGTTACTTTTGGCTGGGGTGTTGCTGAATACGATGCGTACCGCGCCGGGACGCTTGGCGAAGAGAAGCGCCAGACGATGGTCGCTTGGTTTACTGAGCGGAATTCCGCGCAACGCTGGGCTGCCTGATTCCGATGCCAGCGCCTGACGGTGCATTGTGGGCTGCAAGTCCGACTGGACACCTGACCCTGCGAATTTACTACTTACTGTCCACTAACCCCTGAGAACCGCACCACATGCGGCTTCCGAAAGCCTGTTTTTAATCATCTGAGGTTCATTATGAGTATCCAGAATTTCCACGCTGTCGAGCGTGTCGTTGACGTGCGTCCTGAATACGCCTTGCCGCTGGGCGCTCGCTCTCGTTCGCGCTCCCGCCGCGCTGCTGCAACACCTGATGTACTGAATCCTGCGTACATCCGGGATGTGCTTTCTAATCCTGATGCGTACCGCCCCGAAATTGTAGAGTGGGTGCGTGCCGATGCTGTGACTCGTGGCGAGAAAGTTACCCATGCTTTTAATCCAGACGAAGCGGTTTATATCGTTGCCCGGTCTGCCACGTCTGATACTCGCACCTCTGGCGTTAGCCGTGGCCTGTCCCCGGAGTTGCCGCCGAAGATGGCCGAGCGTATGCGCGAACGTGAACGGCACGAGAGGAACCGAGCCAGACCCCGCAAGGCAATCACTGAGGCTGTACGCGCAGACATTATCGACCGCGCCGCTAAAGGCCAGTCGAATCGCTACATTGCCGAGAAGGTTGGCGTATCCAAATCATCTGTAAATACGGTGCTGAACATGGCGCGTATGAGTGTTCATTAATGTAGGATATGCGTTTGCACTGTTTGCTGTCCACTAATCGCTGAGAGCCGCGCCAGCTCTGGCCTCGCAAAGCCAGTTTCGGGTACTCCGAGACTAAATATCGATAGTTCGTTTTAACCCTTATTTCCCATCGCTTTGAATCCTGCCTCGGCGGGAGGAATCCGCATGTCTGTGCCATGACGATGGTGCGGTCTTCATCAACCTACGTAGGAGTTTTGTTTATGGCTGATACTTCGTACAGTCCCGATCTGTTCCGCCCACATTATGGCGGGATGGAATCCGACAATGATATTCACATCGAGGCTTATGACCGGGACGTCCAGACTCGTTTAGAGTCCAAATCCGTATTTCTGGCAGAGGGGCTGTCTACATACAGGCCGCTGAAAGCCAGCAACCAATACCGCATTGATCGCCTGAGTGGTGATCTTGAGGTGAAGGGCAGAACCGCAGGGCAATCGCTGGAGCCTACCGCCGTTAAGTCGGACAAGCTGATTATCTCTGTGGATACGCTGAGCTATATCCGCATCCCGATTGACTATCAGGATGACTGGACAGCACCCACCTTTCGCGCAGAGCTGAGCCGCAATATCGGTACTGCTCACGCTAAATTCTACGACGAAGCGCACACCATCCAGCTAATCAAAGCGACTGACTTTGTACCGCCGCCGACGTTGCAACCAACGTTTAACCCACTAACGGATAACGTTGTATCGCTCGACCTGACAGCGGGGAGCGAAGAGGACGCCGCAAACGAACTGGTTCACGCTATCAAAGCTGCTGTTAATCGATTTCTGACTGAGAAAGATATTCCGGTGGCGGAGCTGGTACTGCTTATCGACCCGGCTTGGTTCAGCATCCTGATGGAACATAAGAAGCTGATGAACGTCCGTTACAGCCGGGATAGTGGCAACGATTACGCATGGCGTCGTGTTGGCTATGTCGCTGGGGTGCGAGTTATCGAGCTGAATAGTTACCCGCAGGAAGCCATTACCGGGCATGAACTGGGCGCTGATTATGACGTTACCGCAGAGGAAGCGCTGACGAGGGCGACGCTGTTTAAACCTTCCTCGGTACTGTTGACGGTCGAAGCGCAGAGCGTCATCAATCGCCAGTGGGATGATGAGCGCGAAATGACGATGGTGATGGACTCATATCGCCTGTTCAACGTTGGGCAGCGCCGCCCGGACTGCGTTATCAATTTCCGACAAGCTGCATAACTGGAGGGGCTGAGTCATGGTTAATGATGCTTACGCCCCGGAGCTGCTGCGCTCTTTGTTTCGGTACGATTCGGAGACTGGCCGCCTGTTCCATGCAGTGGACAGGGTAGGCGCTAATAAGCGTGTTTACGCTAGAGCCGGGGAATTGGCCGACACCGCAACGGACAGCGCCGGGTATCGGCGCGTGTCTGTCCGCATTGGTGGAAAGTCATACATGCTTTACGCGCACCGTGTCGCCCTCATCATTGCTGATGGTGGTATTCCTGCCGGGATGCAAACTGATCATATCAACGGCATACGTGATGACAATCGTCGGATTAACCTTCGCACTGTTACACCGCAGGAGAATCAGCACAACTACCGCAAAGCGAAGGGATACAGCCGTCATTCCTGCTCTGGTCGGTGGGAGGCTTACATTCGCGTTGGTGGCGTTCGACATCACCTCGGTTTGTTCACGACCGAAGCGGCTGCGCGTGCTGCGTACCTGAAAGCGAAGCGACTCTATCACCCATCAACGCCAGCCGACTTGTTAAGGGCTGCTTAAATTTTATAGGTGATAATTAATGGCTGATGAAAAACGAATCAGGCAGATTAGACCACTGGCAGATGATGACCCACGCCGCCAGCGGTACGCCGAACTTTTGGCGCAAGCTGGCCGGATGACCATCCCCCGGTTGCATCCGGGCGACGCTAACAGCGTAATGAGCCAACTTGCGACGATGCTTGGCGCACCTGTCCCGTTTATTGGGACTATGCGGGAGCACGCCGCTGCATGGCGTTCCTGTCTGCTGGAGCAAGGGCTTGGCGATCTTCTGGATGGATTGAGTAAACAGGTGCTGACAATCTTCTTTCTACTCTGCTGGAGAGACAGCGCTTTGCGATTGGCTGGGAAACAACGGGAACAAATCGCAGCGGCAAGTGAAGGTCTGACCCTAGAGCGCTACCGGGCAATGCGCCCGGATAACAGCGAGGATAAAGAAGATGACATTGACGATTAAATTACGGTGGCGGTACATCGAGCCGCCGCCTACGGCTGGCGCACTCGCTGACCTTAAACAGTGGGTAATGGATGCCGGAGAGCCTGAACTTGAAGCTGAATTTCGTAAGCTGCTGGGACTGATGCGCCGCAATGGTATCAGCGATGGGCGCGTAAATGCGGTGGCTGATGAGCTTTATGCTCTGGTATGCCAACGCCAGCGCGAAGAATACGAAGCCTGCAAGCGGGCTGCGTCTGACAATGGAGGATTTGACGAATGGCTACTACCGAACAGAAGTTGAGAAAAGCTATGCGGGGCTATCTGGAATATCTCGGCAATATGCCGCTGGCGGAACGGATTACAAACGCTGCTGCATTCGAAGATGTTTATCGCTTTCTGTTGAATGGTTCCGGGCGGCTGGAGTTGCGCCGCGCTGATGTGGCCGCTGTCCGTGTCTTTCTGTGGAATTATCAGTACCGACGCTGTGCCATGACCGGGAAGCCGTTGCGGTTAGAATCTGCTGTGCTCGACCATTGCCACCGTACCGGGCGTGTGCGGGCTGTGACGCACCGCGCCGCGAATTCGGCGGAGGGTGGGTATCGTGTCGGGCGCATGGTGAGGCTGCCGAAAGCGGCGGCGGATGCTCTGATTCGTGCGTACCGCCGCCAGTACACGGGGCTGAATGTTACATACCCGGCGTAATGGCCTCAATTTCTGAATAGCTGACCAGCTCCACGTAATTCGATAGCTCTTTCATTTCCGCCCCTTGGCTGTATGTCTTGAATGCCTCCGTCTTTGCTTTCTTCTCAGTGTGTCCGGTAATCGCTCCTATGCGCTGTTCTGGTACGCCTGCCCGGTCTAAGCAGGTGATGAAGTGACCGCGCAAGGAGTGAAAGCACTGGCGATCTGTTGCCGCTGGCAGCACGCGACGGCGTAGCCGCGTGAATGCTTGCGAGTACCACGGCCCACGTTTGCCATCTGCGCGTTTTATCTTGTTTGACTGGGGCAGCAGGTACTCCCCTTTATTCTGCTCAAGGTATTTATCCACGATACCAAATAACAATGAGTGAATCGGGACGTACCTGATGCCCGCTTTCGTTTTGGATTTGCTGACGTAGAAACAGCGTACCCCTTCAACTGTGACAATCTCGTCTCGTTTGATGCTGGCGATCTCGTCAAGACGCATACCGGAATACAGCCCGATTATGATTACGTCCCGCAGTTCGCTACCTGCCTCTTTTGTTAACGCTTGTAGCTGTTGAGGCTCAAAAGGTTGATAGCTTTCGTTTGACTGGCGGGCTTCCAGATTGTGGCCGTGAAACGGATTATCGGGAGTGATGTTGTCGTATTTACGCCGGGCGAAGTCGTACAGTGTCCCCAAGCAGGTTAGCCAGTTTTGCAGCGTCTGTCGGGAAAACTTATCTTGATTCACTTCCAGAAAGTCAGAGACAAGCCGCCGCCCGATTCCGTTTATAGTAATGGTTGGCCGCTTGATTGATTTAGTGAATGCCGATACAGCGCGAACGGATTTACTCAATGTGGAATAAGAGCGCCGATCTTTGTATTGCTCGATGTACTCTTTGCTTACATCTACCAATTTTGGTGATGGAGGTTTTCCCCGTTCTGCTGGAGTAGTTACGGGCGCGGTAATGTCGCTGGATATTCCCGCCAGTAAGTGAAGATCTGAAATAGCAGAATGAATCCGGTTTATAGGGTTATCCGGTTTCATCATGAGCTGGAGCTTTCGGAACTCTAATAAGTATTGGTCACGGAATATGCGAGCTTGCATGATGTCCCGCGTGCCTGTCGATTTCTTGAGTGAGCGCCGCCCGTGCCATAAGTGGCGCATGTACACCGGGATAAAGATTTGAAAGATGAATATCCCATCTTTGTTTGCATAAAGATAAGAAGTCTTCTTGATTGGCATGGTAATTACCTTGTAATCTACCGCTACCAACTACCGGGATAAGTACCGCGATTACTTATTTTGGTTCACAATTCAATGGGTTAGCTATGAGGGTTCGATTCCCTTCGCCCGCTCCAGATCTCTCCCCTTGTGGCAAAACTTCGATAAAACTCGTTTTGCTTTCAACAACTTACTTAACATAAGTTGTCGTGTTCGTTCTACCATTGAACGACGATTTACCAACACAAGGTACACTGTTAGTTGTCACGGATAGTTACTATGGAAGTAAGAGTATAACTATTCGGCGGCGGCAGTTGTAGCCCTCACACCGCGATAGCACAACGTGAAGGAAAAGCCTGATCCGGGCATTGTCTCTTGCACCAGACCGATCACACGCATTTTAAGCCCGATGTGCGGCCTTGTGGCTGCGTAAACAGGTGTATAGTGGTAAACGTACCTGCACACGATATGCAGGCTCTGCCAGCGCTTCGCTCACGCTCCTGACGGTACACGAGCACCCTGATAAGGTGTGATCCCTCTGACAATCTGATGAAGTCGCTACGCTCCGCTTGTTGCTTGTACCACTAACGGGGCTTTATGGCTTCTATTGTCCAAAATCTGTTAGTTGCGCGTTGTATGCACCTTGGTTAATCTAAGATTAATCCGATAGGGGTGGTGTAGATGCGTGATGGGCGAAGCTCTGGTAGAGATTTGTATGTTAGATTTCAAGGAAGGGTAACTGCTGATGAAGAATAGTATTCTTGCTGATGCTTTGTTGAATGCTGCGAAAAATAGCGAGCCTGAAAGCGCTATCACCAAACTTGTTGCATCAAGTGCTGGAGAACAGCAAAAACAAACCAAAAGAAAACTTCATGCTCAAGAAATGTCTCTACCTGAATTGATCAGGGTAAAAAATGAATACTCTGAAAAAATAAACGATCCGGTAACATCTAACGAGAAGAAGAAAGAAATTTCGGAAATCATTAAATCATTAAATTATGAGATCAGGAATAGAACTAAGGATACGCCTGGACAAAGTCTAAAGGAACCTCGCTCAATATTTAAGCAGGAGAGGAGAGTTGCACGCGAAAATTATAGAAAATCTATTCAGGTTAGATCTTTCAAGAAAACTATCCCGCCGAATCAGTTTACCATTAGCCATGAAAATCGTAGTTTCCTGCCATTGAATGAGAAGACTTTGGAGCGTGAAAGATTGCGTAAAGAGTTAATAGCCAAAGAAGCTCAGGCTGAGCTGGAGAGAATGGCTTTAATTTCTCGCGTTACGCATACTAAAATTATTCAAGAAGAAAGAACTGATACGAAGAAGACATCACCTGCAAAGGTGATCACAAAATTAGATACCAATTCAACAACCAAAATTGAAGTGCCTGAATTTTATTTTAATAGCGAACTGTATAGCCAGTTGATAAGGACTATTCCTGTCACGCAAGCGTACAAGATCGCAAAAAGTCGTGAACTATCTTCAAAATATTATGACAGTAAAGTTGAGCCAGGTAAGTTTTCATATTTTAATTCGCTCGCTTACTTAATTTCGTTAAGAAGTAAGAATGAAACAGATGCGCGTGAAATTGCCAAGAAACAAGGGCAATCTGAAAGGGTTTTGTATGACCTTATCACAGTAGGTTATAAGATTTCTCTAAGTAAAAAAGATTCTGGCGCAGTAAGAAAGGAACAAGAGAAAATTAGTTCCTATCCTGAATCAGTGGATCTTAAATTAATTTCGAGTAATGTTCAGCGTACACTGCAGTTAAGAAGAATAAGTGACCAACAAAGTTTCCGAAGGAGAGTTGAGACCAACTTCAAAGGTAGGTGTGCAGTAACTGGACAATCAATTCAATCTTTGCTTCAAGCCTGTCATTTAGAGGATTATTGTTCTTCGCACAATATGGATACCAGTAACGGCATCCTACTTACCTCGGATTGTCATCGAATGTTCGATAACGGCCAACTTGGTATAAATCCAGATACCCTAACCATACATTTTAATGTTGAATGTATATATGCCCATATGTTTGAGGGTAAAATAATAGGGGCACATACTGTGAAGTTAGACGAGAATAAACTGCGCAGTAAATGGAAATTATTTTTGAAGATCAGATCCAGTTGATATGTTACTTTCAACCTTTGGTCAATTTTAGAATAAGTACATTCCGTCACCACTCTAAAGAAAACTCCTCTGTTAAATCGTCCTGCACGTCCTGACCATACCCGATGTAATACATCGTTGAGCGCGGATCTGTCTGTCCCAGGAAATGGGCGATTGTTTCAATAGCCACTCCAGCATCGAACATCACGCGCCCACGGCTTTTACGTGGTGTATGGCATCCCACGTTAGAGAATCCTGCTCTACGTCCCATCTTCCCAAATTCAGTGAATACCGTGTTACGGGTTACGGCGTTGCCTTTGCTACGTATATCGCCCTTGCTAAAAATGAAATCCGTCTTCACTGGCATATCGGCTTGCTCTGCCTTGCGTTGTGCCATCACTGACAGCATCGCGGCTGTCACCTTTGGCCTCACCACGTTTCCGGTTTTCTCCTGCTTCACCTTGAGGTGAGATTGCCCCTCTACATCTTCGTACCGGAGTTTGAGCACGTCAGAGATACGTAAGCCCGATTCATACATAAACACCCACAAGCAATAGAACAGGTTGCTTCTGGCGTTGCGTTGTAGCTCTGCCGCCACTGCTTTAACTTCGTCTGCACTCTTTAGCGCCTGGCTAATGCCTTTCATCTTTACCCTCCTTATGTTCGTTTCGTTGAAAGCATCATTGATCATAAATTGATCATTTTCAACATGTTGCACGATACGTTTTTTCAGAAGAGCACTAAATGATCAAAATGTGTGCGCGGTTACTTGAGTTGCTTAACGACGTGATCGAGGCCGCCCCATTTCCAGGCGCAGATTTTGGAGAATATCAGTAAGTGATTGAAAAATAGATGAAAATAAATTTTATGTCATGATTCATGAAGCGGTTGTTATGTCAAGAGATTTATTTTCGATGACGGGGAGTTACCCCTGTTTGCACGGTGAGGTGATGGAAAAGCGTACTGATTTAGTTGAATCAATGAGTTGCAGAATACACTTTGCTAATGTGTATCGAAACGGGGCGATATTGCATCTTTGTTGAGAGCTATTATCAATTATAATGGCTGCATCAAGAAATGATTAGAATGCTAACTAATTGGCGGGTTTGGCATGGAAAAATCAGCGGAGTGATCTTTCGAGAATACTCGTTCAACGAATCCGGCACGAGTGCAAAGTAGTTTTCATGACAAATAGCGCTGTATCCCTCACTACACAACGGTTTAGCTAAAATGATCATTCTGACAATGAAAGTGAACAATATACTTTGGCTTACAGCTACACCGATTCTTTACCTGTCATTTAAGATAGGTTTTGATGTTATTAGTGTCGTGATTTGATAGGTATTACCTAATACTTACGTCTGGCTATTCTTAGGATTGTTGCATGTGCGATTCGTAGTGGGCAGGGCGACGATATACATCAAAATGATGTGTGTCGAAACTGAGGATAAGCGGATATACATCAAAATGATGTATGGATGCATGGGATACGCATCAAATTGATGTATGGATCGGCAAACTACACATCAAATTGATGTTCTATACAAAGAGATTCTAAAAGCGATCTCTAAAAGAGAGCTTTTAGAAGATCTTGTGAAAGATTCGCTTTGCTGGCGCGTGT
Source organism: Enterobacter sp. 04-C-12-SI-ECC (assembly GCF_047530715.1). Lineage (NCBI taxonomy): Bacteria > Pseudomonadati > Pseudomonadota > Gammaproteobacteria > Enterobacterales > Enterobacteriaceae > Enterobacter > Enterobacter sp. 04-C-12-SI-ECC. Next base: position 82,365 of record NZ_JBLKDI010000017.1, on the reverse strand, counting down.
CGCCTGGCAAGTGACCTGATTCGCCTTTGGGGCTACTCGGTCAGCCGCTCACGACGCAGCGATCAGCGCATCTGTCTGTGATTGTGCCAGGGCTTCGCCCTCGTGAAACGAGGCACAGAAGCTATGCGCCGTGTGCGCAATGTCTTTCGGCATAACTTCTGCCTGTCTTCCATGCTCCGCATTCATCCATGCAAAGTTAGCCCACGGCTAAGGATTCACTGGTCGCTGATGGCTCCAGTTCATCCAGCCTCAATCCAACACCACCACCTACTATCCTGATAACTACCGTTATCCCTCAGTAGTTTGTGCTATTGGTTTCGGGAGTAAGTGCCAGAGGGCGGCGGTAACGCAAACGGAACGCCTCAGACGCGCTGAGAGCGTTTTCGAGAGGATAGGGAGGGCATTGCACCTCTCAGGCTTTCAAACCTGTTAGGAAGCGATAGAACGCGTTTTATGATGATATGAATGAGTTGATCACAACGTGTAAGTGCGCTATGATCTGAAATGGATAGAAATAAGTGTTGACATTTAAATCATTTCATGTTAAAGTAAATGATGTAGGGTGATGAAAGCATTCATCCCGTCATCATCTCAGGCATCCAGCCTAACGCAAACAATCCATCTTACACCGCACTATCAGGCAACGTGATTAACGTTCTCCCTGGATGGTGTTTCTGTGTTTCTAACGCAAGGAGAACCAAAATTAAGTATTTCAATCCAGAACTTGTCTTCGAGGCTTTAAAGGCCGGAAGCCAGACACGAAATGCAATAAACAGCCAGCGAGCAGCCGCACAACGGCAAGGATATTTCGAACATGCCGAAAGATTGCGCAAAGGAATAGAACTTTACGATCAATGGAAAGCTGAACAGGCTGAAACCACCAACAACGATTAAACCAGAAGGAGAACCAAATGAGCGAAATCCAGAAGAAGAAACCAGCCGGAACATTCGTAAAACTGCCGGATGAAGTGTTTAGCACTTTGTTCAAAGAGGCGCGAGCGAGAGGCGTAACAGTGCAGGAGATGTTAATTGACGCTGCAACCACACTTTCCACATCAATTAAGAACGGAGAACGTTCTACCAAATAAGGATACACCCAAACATGACTGACATTATAAACAGTAAGGCTTTTAGTTTCACCAACACCGAAGACGCATTTAACGAATGCACCAGGATCACCAATCTTAAAACAGGCGTAACAGAGTTCCTTTCTCCTGCTGATAAGCAGTTTTACGTCAGAATGCGCCATCGTTATTATCGCTTTGCGATAGAGTTGGGCGGCACTTATTACGATGATATTGATCAGCTTGGTGCAAGTATTGGTGTTAGTTCGGCAACAGCAACACGCATTGTTGCAAAGTTGAAGAAAATCGGACTGATCGCCAGTAATAAGCCAAAGCGCTCAAACCAATGGACTATAACGCCACTCACGCCGGAAAACTTCGCCTTTGAACGTGATCGTAATGCGATGGAACGAGATTCCGCGCCGGAATGGGTCGATTGTCTGAAACATCCCGTGTTTGGCAAAGTTAAAGAAGACATAGCGCCAGAGGAGCAACGCAAAGAGGCCAAAGCAGATCCGATGTGCGAGTTTGACGAAATAACGGAAGAAACTAAACCTATTCCAAAACGGGAAAAGCCAAAGGCAGTAACGAAGAAGAAATCTACACCACCCCCAGCCAGAGAAATAGAAATCGAAGCCGTTAACCCTGTCTCAATCGGCGTGTATCGGGATGAATGGGAGAATCCTGAAAAGAATCTACCTGTTTCACAACATCCGAAAATAAGATGGATGCTCATTCATGGATACCTGGACTATACAATCAACCCCAAACTTAAATCAATCTACGAGGAAATAGAACATTTATGCTGAAAACGGTTATACCCAAACAATACAACGAACGTGATCTTAACATCATTCATCTTGCCAGTTTATTAAATCCAGAAGTTGAAAGAGGCGTTGCATTCGAACAAGCACAAGAACTTGTAGATGTTTACGCTGAACGAGGTGAATCAAGTTACGCTAATGCTCTTGTTACGCTATTCAATGCAGCGATGAAGCCACCGAAAGAGATCGAATGTAAAATGTCATCCCCACATCTTCACGATAAGAATCTGTCTCCTTCGGAACGTCTGGTATTAATGCACCTCGAATCACTGTCATCATTAACAAATGTGAAGCAGGAATCAATAGCGATAGTGTTGGGGATCTGTGTGGCAACTGTATCCAGTGCGATTCGCAAGCTCCGCCGCAATGGTTATCTAACTACTACGTTAATCAAACCTGGTCGCGGTAAAGGTTGCGACATTACACTTACGACTAAATAACAACAATCGGGAAACTTTTATGATTACTGCTTTATGGTGGTGGGCTGTGCTGTACGGATTGTACGTCATGACAAGACAAGGAAGTTTCCCTCTACGAGGATTTAATGACAAGAAAACAAAATAGATCTACGCTCGTTAGAATAGAAAAAGCCACACGCATCAGAAAACATAAATTCACTTCATCTCTACAAGATTTCGCACGAGAATCTATTCCTGGGGAGATGGTGACAACTATTCAAGAATATCCCGCAGTAGTACCAACTGGATTAGAGTTTGAACTATTGCAGGATGTTTTAGCATCTTCGGATAAGGTTTATTACAAACCACGACGTAGACAAGAATACATTATCGATAGTAGTCATCTCAAAAAATGGCAAATAGCAGGATTTGAACATTACGCCGATTATGTTGGGTATTGTCAAACCTGGGGACTATCCCAGCACACACAAGACTTTGACATTCTCTTTGACGATAAGGAAATCACACATGATTAATACAATGAACACAGTAAGTACCTTGCTCGATTCTTTCCATAACACTTGGCATCTACCTATTCTTGAACTGGTCAATCATGCATGGCGTGACAGAACGCCAGAGGCGCTTTTAAGCGCGGCTAAACAGGCGGAGCAGGGGATTGATGCGCTGATGTATCTCCAAGAGGTTGTAGAGCGTCTGGTGAAGCGTGGAGACAGCACTATCACACCAGAAGAAGCCTGGCGTGTAGCTAATGACCTTGAAGAGCTGGCTTGCTCTCTACAATACATCACCGTTGAACTCGGAGAGCTTGCCATCCAGATCGCGGAAGAATGCACTGTAACATAAAAGTTACGAAAACGCTTGACAATAAGTGCTTTTTGTGTCATAATGAATTATAGGGTAAATATTCGAATCACCCTCGTATGTCAATACGCACTCCTTGAGAATGCCGTTCCCATAGCGGCATTCCCTCCCTCTGAATGCTATTTCTGAAAAGTGTTGGTTTTTTCGTCTCCCTTTTTGTCTTGTTTAGTTCCGAAGGAATGCGCAGGATGTAATATCTCGTTGTGTTGGTATTGCATCGCAATCACCGCGCATCTCCGACTTTTTCAGAAAGGGCATTCGCTCTTTACTCATTCATTCCGTTAGGATGAATGTAGTAATCTCTTATTACTATTCCAGTGGTGATAAGAAATTCCATTCCCACTTCTCGCCATGACAGAAGGGTTTCTGTTTTGAAGTGGGAGCAATGACGGGCGATCCTACTTCTGTTATTCGTAACAGTTGCGCCCTCCATTTTATTCAAGAAACCATTCTTTAACTTCATAATCCTCCCAAACGATGACGTTAAACAATGCTTTCTAACAAGGGCATCTCTCCAGGGGCTTAATTGCCCCTTTTTAACAATCTGCATGTAACACTTCCGTTATTAATGAACGCAGTAACAATACGAAGGAAATCTCATGTTCCTTATGAATTATGATCGTGTGATTACACACAAAGGTGCTTCTCTTATTCTCTCTGAAAAGATGATGAAACAAGCGGCGAATGTATTAGGTGTAAGTGTCGAAGAGATTCGAGAGGCTACAGAGAAATTCTGGCCTACCGCCACTATCACCAAATCAAAAGAAGGTTCTCACCCATCATCAGGGCTTGAGGAACGATTAAAACTAAAAGCAATAGCAAAAGGAAAATAACCAATGCAATTTGGAACATTTCAAACTCTGAACGGGAATAACAGCCACGCCCGATATAAAGTAGTGGCTTACGCATCTGATGCAATTATGCAGGATAAGCTGATCAAGACAGCTACAGGAATCCCTGATTCCCTTATCGTAGGTGATCTTGTAGACGCTACAGGTAAGAAAGCTACCGTTCCTGGCAATATTGCGTATGTTGTCGTAGAACCTGCACGCGCTGGCGATAAGGCGTTTATTGTAGCTTCTCCAGAACATACTATTTTAGCCCTGGTTGGCATTGAATTTGGAAGTCTGGATAAATCTCTGGCTCAAGCGCAATTAGCAACTCTTGGCTTTACTTTCACAGACTACGACACAGTAGCCCTACGCACAACCTAATTAAGGATAATAATAAAAATGGCTTATTCAGATCTATTTTCTGGCAATATGTACGATTTTGCCAGCCCGTTTACATTCTCTACTCAGTTGAATGCAATTGTAAGTAATCTTGGGTTATTTAAAATTGAGAACCACGACGTCAATACAATCGCTCTTGAGAAAATCACAGATGTGAAAAATCTCGTTGCACCTGAAAAGATGCCCTACGCTCAAAGCGATTGGAACAGTGCAGAACGTCCAGAATTCAGCAATGTGCTGTATCAGCTTAAATATACTAACTCCCTTAACTCCGTCACCTCTCGTGACCTTGAGCAGTATAAAGCGCGTGGAACAGTAGACACGGCTGATCAAATCACCCTGGCTATCTCTGATTTCAGCGATGCACAATACGCGCAGGTGAGTAACACCGTAGAGGTTGACCTTGTAGAGGCGCTGTTAGGGCTTCGTGTGCAGTCACAATACGCCGGACAGGGCAATTTAGATTTCCTTGCAGGTGGGAGCAAAACCACTTACACGATGGATATCAGCGCAGGTGCTAACGTGTTCCAGCAACTAAGCGAGATTGGACGAATCCAGAATGTGAAACTTGGCTCAGGGTTGGCACAGGCTAAACAGGGCGTAGTGATCCTGGCCTCCGGTAAAGCAGCCGTAGCGCTACGCTATCACCCATCAGTGAGAGACTTCATGGTGTATACGCTCCCTCTGGAGCAGGGAGACAACTTCTACACCCGTACTAAAAGTGCAAACCCTGCTTTCGAAACCTGGACACTAAACGGTGTCACCGTGATCGATGTGACAGGCTATAGCCTCATCACTGACAAAATCGGTGTGGACTCATTCGTGAGTCTTCCTGTAATGGCTCCTGAGAGTAATGCCTACGTCCTGCATAGCGGTGTCGGCGTTCGCCATGCCACACAGGGCAAAGGTGCAGAGCTATATCACCAGTATGTTGTAGTTGATCAGCGTTGGGGCTTCCCTGAGATAGCGACAGAATGTAGTTATCTGCCAATTGTGAATATTCCACAAGCGATCATCTTCGGTACTGTCTCAGAATAATGAGCGATAGACGTTAGCTCTTCACGTCTGGGAAAATAACAGAAGAGCTTTAATCAGGGGCGTAGGGAACTGGAACACGCAAAGCAAATGCGCCAGCCCTTGCCCCTTTTTTATTTCCAAAATGAGGAAAGATGAAATTGGAACTAATCCTAAAGAGTCGAGGCTTGCATTTACAACTAAATGATACAAATGCCGAGCAGCTACTGAATTTAGCAGCCGTATCGAGAGCGCTTGATGTGAGCTATTCACATTTAAGACAACTTATTTTCAAAGGAATGAGTGTATCAGATGCACTTAATTATCTTGTGAACGAAAAGAAAGGCGGTGAATAATCATGCTTGAACTTCAGATCAGTAAAATTAATAACACGGTGACATTCAGCGTTGATCGTAATTCAATGAAGGAAGCTATGGACGCTTTCGATCAAATTCAGAAGAAAGCCAAAGGCATTAAAGACCCTACGTTGAACATGAAGAGATTCAGCCAGGGGCTTAAATCTGCTGAGAGAGAATTAGACAAGCTGAATAAGAAAGCCTCTAAGCCTCGTAGCAACGATGAACGAGAAAAGGCAAGGGCAGCTAAGGCGCAAGCCCGTGTAGAGGCTCAGGCAGCGAAAGAGGCCGCACGTTCGGCGGCTCGTCGTGAACGGGCTGAATTGCGGCTATTGGACACTGCCAGCAGCTTTAAGAGTATGCAACACCTTACCAATGTTGAGCTTACACAGGCCGCGCTTGCAGCGTCACGGATCACTAAAGCATATGCAGCAGGTACTATCTCACTACAACGCCAAAACAGCGAGATCAAACGCCTTCAGCAGAGCTACAGACGTATTAACGCAGAGCGTAGGGCAGCGGCAAAAGCGGGAGGGGCTAACGCTCTTGGTGGCGGTGGTAAGGCTACAGGGGCTATCTCTGGCTCTCTGATGGGTTTAGGCACTGGTGCGCTGGCTGGCGCTGGTATCGGTGCGGCGGCTTACGGTGCTTATTCATGGGGTAAAGACGCTGTAACCGCACAGGAAGAGCGCAGCGAGATTGTACAGCGCAGCAGATTGGGCGGGGTGGATTATAACGTGTTACAGGCGCTTTCGCAGTATGCCACGGCTAACGGGATCGACAGCGGGATGGGGCTGCAAGGGGAGAGGAAGCTGCTCGATAACGGAAAAGACATCTCAGAAAAGCTGGCAGACAGCTACACCAACAGCACCTTTGATAAGAAGTCTGGAAAATGGAAAGGCGGGAACGCCGCAGTAGATACAGCCCTGAACATGGGATTCACTAAAGACGATCTGAAATCCTACCAATCCAATGCGTTTGGCTTCGTTTCTGCCTATACCAACACCATGCAGGGCAAAGGCTATTCACAAGAGCAAATCCTTCATAACCTGGAAGACCTTGCAGACGATTTAGGCTTGTATCACAAGGCATTTTCTAATCAAGGAAAAGCGATCACTGATCAGGTGGACGTGCTCAAGCGTAACGGGCAGTGGCTGGATGAAGCCCAGCAGGATCAACTTGTGGCCTACCGTAAGTTTAACCAGGAGCTTAGCATTCTCTCCGATAGCCAGAAGCTGGCATTCTTCGAAGGATTTATGTCAGAGATTGACCCTGAAACCATGCGAGAGTTTAAGGAAGCTATGCAGGAGGCGTTACCCTTCTTTAAAGGTTTAGGAAAAGCGGCGGGTGATGTAGTGGACGGCTTAATGAAGCTAACCAACTGGATCACAGGCAAGCTGAATCTCCTTAACGGTGACAATACCTCTAAAGAGGCCGTTAGTCAGCATTACGGCACTACGTCAGCACCTGCACAGCCAGGAAGTAATCCTGTGGCTAACGCTTACGGAGCCAGCCAGCCTAAATCAGACGGCACACATGAGCCGAACATGTTCGATACATTCCATGATTGGTGGAACGGGACAAGCGACGCTAAAGACGTGAGCAGCTACGCGCAGAGCACAAACGGAGATTACTCTCCTGTTTCTATGTTGAAACAGAGTGCAGCAGCGCCAGCTAAGCCAGCCAGTACGCCGATCATGCAGCCTGTAGTGTTGCAGAATCAGCTACCGGAAGGGCTTATCCATCTAACTATTTCTCCTGATCCAACTTTTGGAAACATGCTTAATGCTACCGTTGATCAGCGTATCAATGATAACAATCAGCGTATGGTGCTGGCTGTTTCATCTGGACAAGGGGCGGGGGGCTAATGCCCCTCTTCGTAAGGAATAAAATAAAATGGCAACACCAGGAAGTTTAACAATCGGGGGCGATTCCTCCCGAATCAATTCAACTCAGAACAGTAATAACAGCAGCGCTACCCGTACCAAAGGTGAAAACGGATTCACCATTCTTGCATCGGTATATAACCCAGCCTCTGATAACTATATTCGTAACTATCAGGCGATAGTTTTTGATGCTGTAACAGATACGGGAGTTCGTAGACAGGCTGATATTACGAGCTATCCCGTTGAGAGCGGGGCTGAGGTGAGCGACCACATTCAGATTAAGAATAATACATTCAAAATGTCTGGAGTAATCACGGAAACTCCGATCAGACTTGAGGGAGATTTATTATACAGTGCTGGTGTTAATGGTACGCGAATATCACAAGCTATCACCTATCTCGATCAAATATTTGACAGTCGTCAGCCCATCACATTAGTGACAGAACATAAAGTGTACGAGAATGTTATTCTCTCCGGCATCTCCTACGATTATAAATCTGAATACGCAATGCAATTCGATCTTGAATTTGAACAGGTCAGGCTTGTCAGTAAAGCTACGGTTAATGTGATTGCAACTAAAACGCAGGGAAATAAATCTGTAGGCGGTACGGTGAAACAGAAAGTAGTGAACAATGCACCTAAGAAAACCGAGGGTGATACGGTTACTACGGAGTTTAAGAAAAAATAAGGGGCTTGCGCCCCCTTTTATTAGATTAATGTTTTCACATCAAAATCTATGTTTGTATCGGTATCGGCTTCATAGTTAACTTCTTCGAATCCGAACCCAAACAACTTCAGGAACTCTTCTTTATAAGCAATGTAATCTGTTAACTGCTCCAGATTTTCATCGGTAATGGTCGGCCAGATTTCGCGGCACGCCTGCTGCACATCTTCACGCAGTTCCAGATCGTCCATGCGGATTCGCTGCTCGTCATCAAGTTTGGCATTACCCCCATACAGGCTGGTAGTCATCAGACGATTAATTTGCTCGATGCAGCCTTCGTGTATCCCACGATCTTTCATGAGCTTGAACACGATAGAAATATAAAGCGGCATGACTGGAATAGCTGAAGACGCTTGGGTGACAACAGACTTTAACACCGCGACGTTTGCAGCACCGTTGAGAGGAGCCAGCTTGTTGCGTAACTCTTTTGCCACCCGATCCAGGTCTTCCTTCGCCTTACCGAGCGCACCGTGCCAGTAAATAGGCCAGGTCAAATCCGTGCCGATGTAGGAGTAAGCAACGGTCTTCACGCCATCAGCCAGAACGCCAGCGTTATTAAGCGCATCAATCCACAGTTCCCAGTCCTCGCCCCCCATCACGGTAACAGTGTTACGCACTTCTTCTTCGGTTGCCGGTTCGATACTGGCAGTAATGATCTGATCTTTGTTGGTATCAATGGCTTTAGAGGTATAAACCTCACCGATTGGCTTCAGCGCAGAGCGAACAATTTCGCCTGTTTTTGGCATCTTTCTTACCGGAGATGCAAGCGAATAAACCACTAAATCAATCTGACCCAGATCTTCTTTGATGAGGCTGATAACTTCGTCGCGGCACTCATCGGAGAACGCGTCGCCGTTGATGCTTTTCGAGTAAAGACCTTCACGTTTCGCTGCTTCATCAAAAGCCGCAGAGTTATACCAGCCCGCTGAGCCTGGCTTGGCATCCGTCCCCGGTTTTTCAAAGAAAACACCGACAGTGGAAGCACCGCCGCCAAATGCTACAGAAATTCTGGAAGCAAGCCCATAACCAGTGGAAGCACCGATCACCAGCACGCGCGCAGGGCCATCAGTGAGTTTTCCGTTTTTGCGGATGTACTCGATTTGTTTGTTTACGTTGACTTGGCAACCAACCGGATGTGTGGTGGTACAAATGAATCCACGAATCTTAGGTTTAATTATCATGTTGATTTTAATCCATTTTCAAAATTTCTTTAGCATACAATAATGATAACTTTTTTATGAAAAGTTGTAATGAATAATACACTTTCATTAACTAACTCTGGGAAGGATAATGGTCTTGTTGAAACGTTACTATAATTAGATTTCAGGGTAGTCCACCAATTCGACATACCCTGCTAACTCTTCCATGCTCGCCCCCTTTGAATAGGTACGGAATGCTTCGGTTTTCGCTTTCTGTTCAGTGTGTCCGGTGATGGCCCCGATCCTTGTTTCGCTAACCCCTGCACGGTCTAAGCAGGTGATGAACATCCCGCGCAAGCTGTGGAAGCATTGACGATCTGTAGCGGTAGGCAATACTCGGCGGCGTAACCTGGTGAACGCTTGGGAGTAGAACGGGCCTTTCTTACCGTCAGCACGGTTAATCTTGTTAGCCTGTGGGAACAGGTACTCGCCGTAACTATGGCTCAGGTATTCATCGACAATCGCAGATAGCCTGGAATGAATAGGGACGTACCGTACCCCCGCCTTGGTCTTTGACTTCGAGATGTAGAAACAGCGTACACCTTCCATCGTTTGAATCTCTGATTTCTTAAGGCTTGCCAGTTCATCAAGGCGGCATCCTGAAAAAAGCCCCATGATTATGATATTCCTGATCTCCGGCTCTGCTGCATCCAGTAGCTTTTGCATATGATGAGCTTCAAATGGTTCATAGCTTACAATGCTGGCTCGTGCTTCGAGGTTGTGACCGTGAAACGGGTTATCTGGTGCTATGTCGTCGTAACCTCTCCGTGCATACTCGTACAGACTTCCCAGGCACGTCAGCCAGTTCTGCACGGTTTGGGGGGCTTTCTTGTCCTGCTGATTGATAAACATCGCCACTTGTGACCGTCTGATCTCCGTGACCTGAATGTCTGCACGGTCAAGCGAAGTGAGAAATACCTCTACGGCGCGAGCAGATTTAGCCAGCGTCGAGAATGAGCGCTTATCACTGTATCTGTCAGCGTATTGATCACGTATGGCGGTTAATGTTGGCACGGTCTGGAGTGGGGCGCGTAGCGTGGTTTGCTTATGTAATCCGGCTATGGCGTTTTGAATGCGCCGTTCCTCCGTGTTTGGGGAATACTGTTCCTTGAGTGTCTTCCACTCGATGAGCATGTGATTACGGAAGTGTTTAGCGGCGGCAAGATCTTTAGTTCCCGTTGATTTCCGGTATAGACGTTTCCCGCCGAAGATGTGGCGCATGTACGCCGGAATGAAGATCTGAAACATCCAGACCCCTTCCGCAGTTGGATATAGATAAGATTGACCCTTGATAGACATGAGAATGATCCTCTACAATCTCCGCTATCAACTACCAATGTTGAGATCTTTCGCGGTTCTTGGGGGGTTCTGTTCGATTCCCTTCGCCCGCTCCAGATCTCCTGATAAAGCAATAAGTTATAACTTATCAGTTAGTTACGTAGCCCTGCTTTAGCAGGTACAACTTAAACTACCCATTGTTCTACGCCCGTACCTGTCGCATGATTGGTCTGTGGTACAAGGGAGCATATCTTCACGCTGGCGGTGGTTCCTGGTTCTTAACGCGACAGCACAACAACGAACAAAAAGCCGCATACCTGGCATAACTCCCGAACAGATTGATCATACGCATTTAAGCCCGATGTGTGGCCCTATGAGCCACGTGAACAGGTGAATAGTAATGCCCCGGTAGCTACAGATCCGGCTCTGCCAGCGCTTCGCTCACGCTCCGAAAGGTACACGAGCACCCTGATAAGGTGTGATCCCTCTGAACACTGATGTTTTCGCCTAACGGCTCCGCTTGACTCCTTACCACTAACGGGGCTTTATGGTTGCTATTGTCTGAAGTCTAAGCTATTCAATGGGTTTGGTATCCAGTGCTTGTTATGCCAAACTTTTATTGTGGTATGTATTTTGTGTCACCTTGATGGAAGGTGGTTTTTCAAGGTATGTTGCCAGCCTTCACTCGTTTTGTTTTTTTGCTTTTTTTTACTTTCTGTTTAATCTCCTTTAGTAAAGGTTCTGTATGTAGCTTGGAAAGTTCGCTGAAGATCCTGTCCTTCAGTGAAGCAGAAATTTGTGTCATTTGATAATTTCTTCCAGCCAGTGTCACATAGTTCTTATATACTCGGCACACAGCCCCATTGAACATGAATTCAATTATTGGCATATTTTCCTCTACGTTATTTCTGTTAAAAATCTTTGTTTGAAATTGCATCTTTCCACGCTGCGGGGATTTGCTCCCATCTCTGACGATACCGAGCTTTGACAAGTGGTGAGGGATGGTCTGATTCTGAAACATCATAACCACGAGCCTTTAGTCCTTTTTTCGCTTTCTGGGCCTGTTTCCCTACCAAAATTATGGTTTTCAGGTTGGGTAGTAATGGTAGTAGCTCATCTAGAATTTCAATGCCTTTACGGACATGTAGAGCCTGGTATGCTCTTGAGTTATCCCAAGCAGGAATGGTATTCCAAAGCAGCGTTCGTTTTCTATCCAAGCCTATACTTTGCATAAAGCAAAAAATTGCTTTGGCCGTGTCATCGTTATTATCACGTGAAATAAAACCAGAACCACCGTTTCTAAAGTCAGTTTGGGGGCCTGGTTTCTCGAAAAGGAAAATAAATTCGGCATTGATCCCACCATCTAAAGGATCAAAGTCAGGGATGAATACATTGTCACCAAGTCTTTCACGTAGGCTTTCGACATACGCTGTTAACGGCTGTATATGAGGAGCTGTGAGTAGGCTCTGTCTGTGGCATATGTTTGATTCATATTTGAGTGATTTTGGTTCCGTTGGAAGAACTGACTCCACAAACATTTTCAACCCCCATGGATACTTCGACTCTTTCTTGAGTCAGTTTACATCTTCCTGCTTAAAATATCCCCGGTTCTATTGGTGATCTGTTGAGTGGAACAATTAGCACCATAATAATTTCACGGGATCTCTGGCGAATATCATAGCGCTGCCAGTGAGTTACACAGGTTTGCTTGTGTTGCAATTTGCCTCGCAATTTTACAACAGGCGAAACACTGTCTTCCTGTAGTAAAAAGCCTTAATTTAAGGTAATACAGTATTGTAGTTTAATATATTATGGCATTTTATAACATCATGGAAAGGGGGATAAGATGGCGAACATAGGTTTCATCAGGGTAACAGCCTGATAAATTAATTTATGCGTAATATACTTTACTCATATTAATTACCGGAATGTATGGACTCGAATGAGAATGGTCAGAATTTATATACAATGCGAAACCCGGAACGGCCTATTTCCTTTTTAAGTTTCGTAATTATTTAGAAATAATAAGTGTTTATTGCTGTGTTAAGAATAATCATTAATGAAATGATGCGTAAAAAGGCAAGGTTATTCAGGTTTTAATGGTCTTTTCTCCGTGGTTTTTCATGGGTTTTAAAGCAAGCACCAATAAATATCAGTTATATATCACTAATGTTCTGAGGGGAAATCCAAAAATAAACAAAATTTCTTTTTACTCATCCTTTTCCATCTGATATCACTTCTCCCTCATACTTGTCTGAGCCATGACCGCTGTAGTCTATAATGGCTATTACCCAACGCTAAAAGGTGGTGTCATGAATATTTTACCTCCCGTTCGGCCTGAACAATCTATTGAACGTCTTACTGCCATCCTTGAGCCGATCGCGGAAAAAGTGAAGCTCGTGCCGCGTAAACGGATCACCTGGAAACACAAAGGCCACCAGCAAATGTATCTTTTTCAGGAGGGTGAGCTTTCTTTGCTGCGGGCATCTGATGGTCTGCTCCTGGTGACCGTTTTTGAGCCTCATCTGTTCGGCATTGCCGAGATGATTCAGCCGACACAGGGGCATATTTTACGTGCAGAAAGAGAGTCTATCATTTTACGTGCTGATGCAGATGAAGCAGCTACGCTATTTCGTCAACAGGGCGTCTGGGAAGATGTTGCGGCCTTGCTGTCGTATCATACGGCGTATCTCATTTATCGTGATGCGCAGGTCGTGCAGCAACGTACCTATTCCGTGATTCGCAGTTATTTGCAGGAAATGGTATTATTGCCCGAAGAGGCGCGTATGCGAATCAGCATTCTGGAATATATTCAGGATCGTACGCTTCTTTCACGCAGCAGTATTCTCAACGTATTATCAGCCCTTAAGCAAGGTCAATATATCGCATTTAAGCGCGGCGGGTATTTAATGGAATTGGGAGATTTACCGGAGTCGTTCTAAATTTAAAATTAAACAGAAAAGTATTTCACGTTGTTCTCGTTTGTCGATATCGTTTGCTCACTGAAACTATTCAACGGAGTAAACGGGATTTGTATGAAGAAGACACTTTTTGCATTAATTATTGCTAACGCATTCACTGCCACAACTGCATTTGCAGCTGCGGATACAGGTACATGGTACAGCGGGGCTAAATTCGGCTGGTCACACTATTTTGACGCCAGCACCGGTTCAAAAGCGAGCGATAATAACAGTGGCTCCAGCCAGTATAATATCGATCATAATAACGTCGGTGGCGGGGTTTACGCTGGCTATCAGATGACACCCTGGCTGGCAGTAGAAGGTGGTTACGATTATTTAGGAAATATGCAGATTAAAGGCAATCATAGTGCGGGCGCACAAATGAAAAGCCAGGGGCTGCAGATGTCCTTAAAAGCCAGCTATGCCGTGACCGACAGCTGGGATATCTATGGGCGCGCCGGTGCGATGGCATATCGGGCAGAATCTGATGTAAGTGGTCACAATCGTTTCGATACAGGCGTTCGCCCGCTTGCCGCGGTGGGGACGGAGTATGCGTTCAACAAAAATTTGGCTGGTCGCCTCGAATATCAATGGGTAAGCAATGTGGGTAATGCCAACCAGATTGGCGTCAGCAGCGACGTAAGCTCCGTAACAGCAGGCCTGACATGGCGATTTGGACAGCACGATTGATCGTTGTTAGCCTCTCAATGATAAAAGCCCGACTGCTTAGCAGTTGGGCTTTTTGGTATTTAAGTAACTAAAGGATCAAGAGCAAGTTTAATCTTTTGCAGGCCGGTAACGTTTTTGTCTTTCAGGTATTGCTGATTAATCATTTCAAGCTGTTCTAGTTTTGTCAGCGAGGCGTAGACCGGCTGAACGGGGCTATCTTCGGTAAAAATATCCTTCGCGGTAGCGTGCTGTAAATACTCTGATTTCAGTTGTGCCGATAATCTGTCTATCTGTACTTTATTCTCCTGATAAAGCGCTGCAATATGCGAGGCCGGAATGGAAGGCGGTTTATCTCCCGGTAGAACTAGCGGAACCTGCAGATGATGTATCTGTTCAACCTTATCCGGATGAGATGCGCTGCAGGCGGTAACTAAATTGAGGCTGAACAGCGCCAGTAATAATGACCGTGTCTTCATTGGACAACTCAGGGTTAATAAGCGGAACGGACATTATCGTAAACAACAGGAAGATCTTCAGAGTAAACTTGTTTAATTTTAAATAACTTAGCGGGTATGTTTAACAACGGCGTAGACATAAACGGTTGTTCACGCTGTTAAAGTAAAACAGGCTGCAGTACGCAGCCTTTTTTATCAGTTTTTCGGGAACACCCAAACATGCTTCTCCGGCAGCGAAAGATGGCAGTGCTGCGGATCCCGAACCTCATGCCCGTACGCGCGAATGACAAAATCATCTCCCGGCGTGCGGAACAGGTACTCCCAGCGGTCGCCAAGATACATGCTGGTGAGCAGCGGCAGCTCAAGCTGATTTTCCCCTGGCCCCTCAACCACCGCCACGCGTTCGACCCGGATCACCGCCGTGGCGTCATTACCGCTCTGTACCCCTTCACCGGCCTGGCCCCACAGCACCCAGCCTTTCCCTTCGATACGCGCTCTGCCGTCGCGCACTTCGGTGACCTTGCCGTGCAGGCGGTTGTTGCTGCCCATAAACTCTGCGGTAAACAGCGTTTTCGGCGAGCCGTACATCTCCTGCGGCGTGCCCTGTTGCTCAATTTTGCCGTTGTTAAGCAGCAGGATGCGGTCGGATATGGACATCGCTTCGTTCTGGTCGTGCGTCACCATCAGCGCGGATAACCCGAGTTTGATAATCAGCTCGCGCAGGAACACGCGGGCCTCTTCGCGCAGCTTGGCGTCGAGGTTGGAAAGCGGCTCGTCCAGCAAAATCACCGGTGGGTTGTACACCAGCGCCCGGCCAATCGCCACGCGCTGCTGTTGCCCGCCGGAGAGCTGGTGCGGGTGACGTTTGCCAAGATGGCCCAGACCCAGTTGGTCCAGCACGTCCTGTACGCGCTGCTGGATCTCTTTGGCCGGAACTTTACGCAGCTTGAGCGGATAGGCCACGTTCTCAAACACGGTTTTGTGCGGCCATAGGGCATAGGACTGGAACACCAGCCCCAGGTTACGCTCTTCTGCCGGGATCTCACTGCGCGGCGTGCCGTCGTAAACTTTATTGTTGCCAATGACAATCGACCCCTGCGTCGGTTTTTCCAGACCCGCGACGGCACGCAGCAGGGTGGTTTTACCACTGCCGGAGGGGCCTAACAAGGAGACCACTTCGCCGCGCTTCAGGTTCATGGAGACACCTTTTAAAACAGGATTGTCGCCGTAGGTTAAGTGCAGATCGTCAACCGCTAATTCAATCATGTATTTTCACTCCGAAACGAAGGGCAATGCCCAGACCTACCACGACCAGCAGGATGTTAATGAAAGAGAGCGCCGCCACGATATCAATGGCACCCGCGGCCCAGAGGGAAACCAGCATTGAACCGATGGTCTCCGTGCCGGGGGAAAGCAGATACACACCCGTTGAGTATTCGCGCTCAAAGATCAGAAACATCAGCAGCCACGAACCAATAAGACCGTAGCGGGAGAGGGGAATGGTCACATGACGGGTGATCTGCCCGCGCGTCGCCCCGGTGCTGCGCGCGGCTTCTTCAAGCTCTGGCCCCACCTGCAGCAGCGTGGAAGAGATAAGCCTCAGCCCGTAAGCCATCCACACCACGGTATAGGCCAGCCAGACGCTGAAAATGGTGCTGCGCAGCGAACGCAGCCAGACGATGACGTTCTCGCGCATCCAGTCGGTCCAGGCGAACCCGGAAAGCCAGCCGGATTTCAGCGAGTTGTCCAGCCACATCGGCAGGAACAGGAACACCCACAGGAACGCCAGACCGGCAAGCAGGCCAGGCACGGCGCGCGGCACCAGCACGCTGTAGTCCAGGAAGCGCGTGGTGTTATCCGGTTTGCGGTGCATCGCAATCCCGACGAACAGGTAGCACGCCACGGCCAGCGCGCCGCCAATCACCCCAATTGCCATGGAGTTGACGATGGCGCGCAGCAGGTTGGGCTGTGCCCAGATGGTGCGGAAAGTGCTCAGCGAAAGCTCATCCCACAGCGAAACGCCCACACCCCAGTTGGAGATAAACGCGCGCAGCACCACGCCGAGCAGCGGCACGCCGATGGTGACGGTGAGCCAGAAGGCAACCACCGCCCCGGCAACCCAGCGCCATTTGCCCAGCGGTAACGCGCGAGCCTGTGAGGCTTTCCCTTTCATCGTGACGAAGCGGTTGGCGGTGCGCATCAGACGACGCTGGAGCATCACCAGCGGGATGGTGATGCAGATCAGCACCACGGCAACCGCCGCCATCAGGTGATATGACGGTGTGCCGAGCTTGTTCGTCAGTTGGTACAGGTAGGTTGCCAGCACCATATTGCCTTCCGGATCGCCGAGCACCAGCATCAGGCCAAATACTTCCAGCCCGAGGAAGAACAGCAGCACGATGGCGTACAGGATCGACGGGCGCACCATCGGCAGGCTGACGGAGGTCATCACCTGCAGCGGAGAGGCACCCGCAATGCGCGCGGCTTCTTCCACATCAGAGCCGACGCTGCGCAGCGCGGATGAAATATAGAGATAGGCATGCGGCACGTGCGTCAGGCCAGCAATGACCACGATGCTCGACATATCGTAAATGTTCCACGGCACAAAGCCGATCAGCGCCTGCGCCCACAGGGACAGAAAGCCCACGGGACCGGCAGCCACCACATAGCCAAAGCCGAGCACCATCGGCGATACGAAAATGGGGACCAGGATCAGCGGTTCAATCAGGCGGCGGCCGGGCAGGTCGGTGCGAACCATCAGAAACGCCAGTACGCCACCCAGCGGAATGGCGATAATGACCAGCCCGAAGGCGAGAATAAAGCCGCTTCTCAGGGCCTTATAGAAATCAGGGTCGGTGAAGATAAAGCCAAATGATTCAAGGCTCCACTCTTTTGCCGGAGAAAAGAACGGAGCGGACAGGAAGCTCTGTATCACGATAAATGACAGCGGCGTGTAGATAACCAGAGCGGTTATCAGCACGACGATGCCGCGCGGCAGGCTTTGCCACTTTCTGCGTAATGTATTCATGGGGTATCCCTGGTGTTGCAGCCCAATAAAACGAACTCAGTCGACAGGGAGCGCGACGGCGTGCGCCGCGCCCGAACGCTTATTTGGCGGCGGCTGCACGCCACTCTTTGATGTACTCCAGGCGTTTTTTCGGCTGCAGGTACTCCAGCAGCGTTTCGTCAACCGGGATCGGCTTCAGCGCGTTACCGAGGATTTTGGTCAGGCCGTCAATATCATTTTTGCCTTCGATATCGTTACGGATGGAGGGAATATCCGCCTGACTGGCCAGAATGCTTTGCCCTTTTTCAGACAGCACATAGTCCAGCCACAGTTTTGCCGCATTGCTGTTTTGCGCCTGCTGGCTGATGAACGACACGCGCGAGAGCACCAGCGTGTAATCTTTCGGGTACGAAATGCCGAGAGAAGGATCGTTCTTCGCACGGGCTTCAGCATAGGATCCGAGGATGTTAAAGCCGATCAGGTTTTCACCGGAGGAAACCCTCTCCATCATGGTGCCCGTTGATGACTGCACCGCTAAGCCGCCTTTGGCGACGTCGGCCAGGGTTTTAAAGTAGTTTGGATCGGCCTTGTGATCCTGCACGGAAAGCATAAAGCCAAGACCCGATTTTTCGATGTCGTAGGTGGTGACTTTGCTCTTGAATTTGTCCGTCTGGCTGGCAATCAGCTTCGCCAGCGCAGCGTGAGAATCCGGCACGTCGCCAGCCGGGATCAGGCGCTTGTTGTAGATAAAGGCCACTGGCTCATAGGTGGTGCCGTATGCCTTATCTTTCCAGACTGCCCATTTCGGCAGCTGACTTTGCTCCGGCGATTTGTACTCCATGGCGTAGTCGGTGGCGAGTTTCAGCCCGGTGTCCATTGAGGAGCTCCAGACCACGTCGCCGCTACCGCCACCGGAGGCCTGTTCGCTGATAAAACGGTTGTACAGCTCGGTGCTGTTCATGTCGTTGTATTCAACTTTGATGCCCGGGTAGGTTTTTTCGAAGCCCGCAATCAGCGGCCCGGCGGCTTTGGTGTCGGTGGTGGAGTAAATCACCACCTTGCCCTCTTTGGTGGCGGCATCGACAACTTTTTGATACTCAGCAGGATAGCCCTGCGGCAGGGCAGAGAGTGCAGAAGCAGAGAACAGGACGGTAGCGGTAAGCAGAGAAATTCGGAACGTGTTCGACATTATAGTTAACCTTTTAGTTACATTTGAGGAACTAATTGTCAACATAGCGTAAAGCGCGCCTCCGACAATAGGGAGGCGCGGGCAATGATTCCGAAGTGTGACTGTCACCATCGTTTCAGCAATTAACACCATAAAATCCGCGAACGTTTGCCTGCGAACGGTTTCGGATTACGGTTTATCGTCGGCTTTGCGGTATAGCCGCCGTGGATGACCAATATTGCCATACAGCATTTCGACGATGATTAACCCGCTCTCCACGCAGTATTCCAGGTAGCGACGCCCCGTGGTTTTGCTGATCCCCACGTTATCCACTACCTCTTCAACCGACATCGCGCTGTCGGGATGTTCGGCGAACAGGCGTTTAATCCTTTCCAGCGTTTGGGGTTCAATGCCCTTCGTCGACGGCGTAATGGAGGCTTCCGCGGCAGGCAGATTAAACAGACGATCCAGCGCGTGCTGGTCGACCACTTTCACCTGCTGCACGGTGTGGACGAAGCGCATAAACCGCTCCAGCGAGGCGTGCAGGCGCTGGAAAAAGACGGGCTTGATCAGGTAGTCAAACGCGCCGCTGCGCATGGCATGGCTGCAGGTCTGCATATCGCTGGCGGCGGTGATGAAGATCACCGAGCATTCATAGCTTTTCAGCAGCGGGTTATCGATGAGCTCCACGCCTTTACCGTCCGGGAGATAGTTGTCCAGCAGGATAAGCCGCGGCTGATGCTGACGAATCAGGCTGCATGCCTGCTCAATCGACGCGGCGATGCCCACCACGCGCAAATGAAAATTCTGCTCGATATACTCGCGATGCAGTTCCGCCAGGTGCGGTTCATCTTCAACGATCACAACGTCAAGTGGTCGGGTCATGCTGTTGTCCATTGGGAATAAACACAGAAAAAATGGTGCCCTGCGGCGTGTTGTCGGCGATCTCTATGCTGCCGCCCGCTTTCCTGATATAGCCTGCCACCAGAAACAGGCCAATACCGTGCTCGGTACCCACAATGTCGTTTTCACTTTCCGGTTTGCTGCTGAACCCCTGGCGGAAAATGTGTGGCTTCACCGCCTCATCCACACCGCAGCCTCTGTCTGCCACCTCTATCAACAACTCCTGGTTGCGGTCAGAAATGTAGAGGTCCACCGGCGCGGGGGCCGGTGCCTTAAGGGTCGCGTCCACCGCGTTATCCAGCAGATTACCAATAATGGACATCAGCTCCGTTTCGTTGAGCGTGGCGGGCATGCGGGTGAGCTGACAGGCGGGATCAAACAGCAGTTCAACGCCTTTTTCGCGCGCGCTGACGTATTTTCCTAACAGCAGCCCGCACAGGGCCGGAGAGACAAAATGGGCGGAGACAAAATCCAGCACGCGCTGCGCGCCTTCTGACTGCACCTGGATGTAACGGATCGCCTCGTCATAGTGTTTCATCTGCAGCAAGCCCACCAGCGTCGCGGTCCAGTTCAGCTGCTCGTGGCGCATAATGCGCAGGTTGTCCGCATAGCGCTTGATCTGGCTAAGCTGGCTGCTGAGGGTGTTAATATCGTTTTTGTCGCGAAAGCTGTACACCCAGCCGCTTTCAACGCCCGGTTCGACCTCAATCGCCACGCGGTTAACGATCACCTCTCGCTGGTTAAGCACTGCGATCTGGTCGTGGCGGCCAGCGCTTACCGAGGCGTAGCGCTGGGATAAAAAGCCCGGCGACGTCTGCAGAACGTCTTCCAGCGGTTTGCCGATAAGTTCTTTCTCACTTTGATGAATATCCAGCATCTCCCTGGCTGCCCGGTTAATTAAAATCAGCTGCTTCTCTTCATTGACGGCAAATACCCCCTCATACATCGCTTCTAATAGCGCGCGTTGCTGCAAAACCAGCTGGGCGATATCTTTCGGCTCAAGGCGGAACATCTGCTTTTTAAGATTGCGGGTAAACAGCCAGGAGAAAATAAACAGCAACAGCAGAAGGGCAATACCGTACAGTCCAGCCTGCCAGAGAATGCGGACGTTAATATTGGCGATATACGAGGTCAGATAGCCGACCGAGACGATGCCAATTACCTGATGCTGCGCATTAAAGATTGGCGCTTTGCTGCGCAGCGACACCCCAATCCCACCCTGACGCACGGAAATAATGGTTTTGCCTTTTAACACCTCCGCATTATCCCCTCCAATCATCGGTAAATTAATGCGCTCCGGTGATTCCGAATGATAAAGGTGCTGTTCCCCGGTATCGCCAATCACAATATAGCTGGCATCGCTTTCGGCACGCAGCGGCTGTATTAAGCGGGCGATACCGGGGATATCTCTGGCTGCCACCATTTCCGCCAGACCCGGTATCAGGGCGATTTCACTGGCCTGAACCCGGGCGCGCTGGCCCAAATCGTGGTGTAGCTGTCGGTCAATAAAATGAAACAGGATCGTTCCCAGCAGAACTAACAGCAGGCAGGAGAAGCACACCAGCGCTAAAAACAGCTTTACCTGAAAAGAGAGTCTGCGTTTCATTCAACCTGTGCTAGCCCTATGAAAGTGAGAGATTTGCGGAGCCTGACATGTGCCAATAGCGGACGCAATCTGGCGAGAAAAGAGTTGTGACCTGGCTTTTCGTTTTCGGCGTTATAGCCATCAGGATCCCGTAAGGCTATGCTTCATTCAGCAAGATAATAATTACAGAGGCAATGTCATGGATAAAGAACTACTGGATGAGGGTTACCGGGCCTATACCGGCGAGAAAATTGACGTTTACTTTAATACCGGGATCTGCAAACACTCAGGTAACTGCGTGCGTGGGAGCGCAAAGCTGTTTAATCTGAAACGTAAGCCGTGGATCATTCCCGATGAAGTGGACGTTGAAACGGTTGTACGCGTGATTGATACCTGCCCGAGCGGTGCGCTGAAGTATCGCCAAAAATAAGCGAGGAACCATGGATATTCTGGAAGGCCATAACAAGTTTTACGTGAATGATGCAGACGGCAATCAGGTCGCAGAGATTGTCTTCGTGCCGACCGGCGAGCACCTGAGCATTATCGAGCACACTGATGTGGATGAGAGCCTGAAAGGGCAGGGCGTCGGTAAACAGCTGGTGGCGAAAGTGGTGGAGAAGATGCGCGGTGAGAACCGCAAAATTATTCCGTTGTGCCCGTTTGCGAAGCATGAGTTTGATAAGACGCGGGAATATGACGATATTCGGGCCTAAATAACGCGCCCGGCAGCACGCCGGGCACGAGTACGTCTAGCCAACAAACATCACCGACACGCACAGCACGCCGACGACCAGCGTCAGCAGGCTGCCAATTGAGCGGTACGGTTTCAGGGAAGGGATCAGATACGTCGACAGCGTCGGCATGATAAACAGGATCATGGCGATAAGCGGGCCGCTGATAGCGTAAATCATCGAGATGGCGTTCGGGTTAATGCAGCAGACCGCAAAGGTGATTAACGACACTCCCATAATGGAAATCGCGCGGTTAAAGGCGCGGCTCTTTTTAATCCCCACTTGATTTAGCGACGACTTCACGATCTCCGTCGCCCCTTCAATCACCCCAAAATAGGTGCCGAGGAACGATTTCGACATCGCTACGATCGCCACGATAATCCCGGAAATGCCGAGCCAGGCTGGGGAAGACGGCATCATCGACAGCGCTGACAGAATCGTCACCCCCTGCTCTTTGGCGGCCATAATATAGGACGGTGGGATAGAGAGCAGGCAACTGAAGACAAAGAACAGCACGCTCAGGCAGATAATCAGGTACGCCACCTTCATGATCTTCTTGCATTTATCCATGGCACCGTCGGCAAACTTCTCGCGACGGTCAACGGCAAACGTTGAGATAATCGGGGTATGGCTAAAGGCAAACACCATCACCGGAATTGAAATCCATACCTGATGCAGCGTTTGGCGATCGAAGGCCATCTGGCTGGTGAGCAACGAGGGCTGCCAGCCTCCGGTGAGATAGATCGAGACAAACAGGAAATAGGCAATCAGCGGAAACACAAGGAAACCCATCACTTTTATCGTGATATGCCGTCCCATCAGGAAAATCAGATTCAATACCAGCACCACCCCCAGGCTGACCAGCACGCGAACGGTGGTGTCCACCGTCAGGTGTTTTGCCAGCTGCTCGGTTAACGAGTTGGTAATGGCCACCGCATAAATCTGCACCACCACAAAAAAGGCGATGAAATAGAGCGTGGTGATCAGATTGCCAATCTTCTTACCATAGTAGTGGGAGACGGCGCCGGTGATCCCTTCATTACCTTTTGTGTTTGACGAGAGAATAAATTGCGCCAGCGCCCGGTGCGGCCAGTAGGTTAACGGATAGGCCACGAGGGCGGTGATAAACAGGACAATAGCGCCTGCGGAGCCCAGCTGAATGGGCAAGAACAGCGTTCCTGCGCCCACGGCCGTGCCATAGAGAGCGAAACTCCAGAGAGTCTCATCTTTTGACCAAATTTTCGACATTAGAGCAACGTTTCAACTAACAAACCATCAGAATGGCGTGCAATTTACCATAGTTATGCCTGAAGAGCGCAGTTGCTTCGACGGAGTTTGGCCGGAACAGGCGTCCGGCCCGCGGGGGTTTAGCCTGCCAGAGCGCGTCGTTGCTGGCGACGCTTAAGGAATTTCTCACGCAGGTTATCGTATGCCCAGTTATAGAACATGGTGTATGGCAGGAAGAACAGGAAGAAACCAATTTCTAACGTGAATGCCTCAAGCAGGGTCACGCCCAGCACGGCGGCGACAATCGACACGCCGATTACAATAAACCCGCATTCGAACCCCAGGGCGTGCAGCGCGCGCACTTTTGCCGTACGTTTTACGCGCTGGACAGGCCAGAAACGGTCGAAGCCGAAGTTATAGATAATGTTCCAGAGCATGGCGGTGGTAGCCAGGATAATGGTTAACCCACCCATCTCCACCACCGAGCGCTGCATCAGCCATGCCGCCGTGGGTGCGAGAATTGCCGTGGCAATCCCTTCGAAACAGACAGCATGAAAGATCCGCTCCGGCAGCTTACGTTGGAGTGCATCCTGATGTTGCATAGTGTAGACCTCATTTATTCACCGGTATGGGCGTTGATGCAGCCTATTTTTATCGCTAAAGCTGATATATTAAAGATAGTATCCATCGATAAAGTAGATAGTTTATGCGCTATTCACCTGAAGCTCTTACCGCGTTTGTTGAGACCGTTGCGGCAGGCTCTTTCTCTGCTGCCGCGCGCAGGCTGCGTAAAAGCCAGTCGACGATCAGCACCTCCATTGCCAACCTTGAAGCCGATCTGGGTTTCGAACTGTTTGACCGCTCGGCGCGCCAGCCGGTGTTAACGGTCCAGGGAGAACAGGTGCTGGGCTATGTGCAGGCCATCCTCGCCGCCAGCACGCGGCTGGATGAGCTGGCGGTGTCGTTAACGGCACAAACGGAGGCGCGTCTGACGTTTGTCCTCTCCGATACCCTCAACCCCGACGTGCTTGAAGATCTGATGAAGCAGTTTGACGCTCGCTTTCCCCACACGGAGTTCGAATGCCTGATTGGCGAGGAAGAGGACGTGATCGATCTGCTGCAAAAGGAGCGCGCGCAGGTGGGGCTGACGGAAGCGCGAGACGGTTATCCTACGGATATTGGCGCTACCCGGCTGCCGATGCAGACCCGAATGGCGATATATGCCGCGACCACGCATCCGCTCGCCGGACAACACGAGGTGCAGAGCGACGAGCTGCACGGCTGGCGGGAACTGAGGCTCAGCACCTACCTTGAGCGCGAGGCTGAGATCGCGCGCGGGCCCGTCTGGTCAGCGCCGAACTACCTGTTACTGCTGAGTATGGCTGTCCAGGGGTTCGGCTGGTGCGTGCTGCCGTGCGCGCTGGTGGCTGAATTCGCCGCCGCGAAGTCGCTGGTACAGCTCAATGTTCCCGGCTGGCCACGGGCGATCGGCATCGATCTGCTGTGGAATAAACGATCCCCTCCCGGCGTGGCCGGAAGCTGGCTGCGGCAGTATCTGCAGGATGCACGCTAATCCTTGTGATTAAACTCACTATTTTTAAACAATTAAGATAATTGCCAGTAACAATCCTCTACTATCGTCATGTCATTTAACACAGAGGTCGTGATGAAAGATGTCGTAATAGTGGGTGCGTTGCGTACGGCTATCGGCTGTTTTCAGGGAGCGCTTGCGCGTCACTCGGCGGTTGATCTGGGCAGCGTGGTCGTTAAAGCGCTGGTGGAACGTAGCGGGATCGCAGCCCATGAAGTTGATGAGGTGATCCTGGGGCAGGTTCTCACGGCCGGTGCCGGGCAAAACCCTGCGCGTCAGGCGGCGCTGAAGGGTGGGCTGCCCAACACCGTCTCCGCCATTACCATCAACGACGTCTGTGGTTCAGGGTTAAAAGCGCTGCATCTCGCCACCCAGGCCATTCAGTGCGGTGAAGCGGATGTGGTTATAGCTGGCGGACAAGAGAACATGAGCCGCGCGCCGCACGTTCTCACCGATAGCCGAACCGGCGCGCAGCTGGGTAACAGCCAACTGCTCGACAGCCTCGTGCATGACGGGCTGTGGGATGCGTTCAACGACTATCATATGGGCGTGACGGCAGAAAACCTGGCGCGCGAGTACGGCATTAGCCGCGAATTGCAGGACGCCTATGCGCTCAGTTCGCAGCAAAAAGCGCGTGCCGCGATTGATTCCGGTCGCTTTCGCGACGAGATTGTCCCGGTCAGCACGCAGCGTCAGAACGGCGAGGCGATCGTCGTCGATACCGATGAACAGCCGCGCACGGATGCCAGCGCGGAAGGCCTGGCGAGACTGAATCCCGCGTTTGAAACGCAGGGCTCGGTCACCGCAGGCAATGCCTCGTCCATTAACGACGGTGCCGCCGCCGTGATGATGATGAGCGAAAGCAAAGCCCTTGAGCTCGATCTCCCCGTGCTGGCCCGCATTAAGGCGTTTGCCAGCGTGGGCGTGGATCCAGCGTTGATGGGGATTGCGCCGGTCTACGCTACCCGTCGCTGCCTGGAGCGCGCAGGGTGGCAACTTTCGGATGTCGATCTGATCGAAGTGAACGAAGCCTTTGCCGCGCAGGCGATCTCGGTCGGCAAAATGCTGGAGTGGGATCCGCTGCGGGTCAACGTGAACGGCGGTGCAATTGCGTTAGGGCATCCCATCGGCGCGTCCGGCTGCCGAATCCTGGTTTCGCTGGTCCATGAAATGAAAAAGCGAAACGCGCGCAAAGGGATCGCTACCCTCTGTATAGGCGGCGGACAGGGCGTGGCGCTCGCCATCGAACGCTAATTTCTCCTCGCTTAAAAAACCTCCTTCGGGAGGTTTTTTTTATCGTGTTCTTCTCTTCATGGGAAGTAATCGTGATCCGCGCGTCATTTCTGTTATAAACAAAAATAAAAAATGAAACGTTGTTTTAATTGCAATTGAAAACCCTATTTTATGCCGCTAGTATGTGTTCATCATAAAACGAAACGTCGTTTCGTTTAATTTCTGCCTTCGGGCATGACCACATCTGGAGGTTACCGTGGACGTCAGACAAAGCATCCACAGCGCGCACGCCAAAACGCTGGATACTCAGGGACTGCGCAGCGAGTTTTTAGTTGAGCAGGTGTTCGAAGCCGATAAGTACACCATGGTCTATAGCCACATCGACCGCATTATCGTGGGCGGCATCATGCCGGTGGCGAAAACCGTCTCCGTGGGCGGTGAAGTAGGCAAGCAGCTGGGCGTAAGCTACTTCCTGGAGCGTCGTGAACTGGGCGTGATTAATATTGGCGGGCCGGGCACGATTACCGTGGACGGCCAGTGCTACGAGATTGGCCACCGCGACGGGCTGTACGTTGGCAAAGGGGCGAAAGAGGTGGTCTTTGCCAGCATCGACGGCGGTAAACCCGCGAAGTTTTACT
Organism: Enterobacter sp. 04-C-12-SI-ECC; assembly: GCF_047530715.1. NCBI lineage: Bacteria > Pseudomonadati > Pseudomonadota > Gammaproteobacteria > Enterobacterales > Enterobacteriaceae > Enterobacter > Enterobacter sp. 04-C-12-SI-ECC. Next base: position 55,341 of record NZ_JBLKDI010000017.1, on the reverse strand, counting down.
ACAACTGCGCCCCGGCGCACACCGCTTATCCAACCAAAAAAGTAACGCCCGCTGACGTTGCGCCCGTGACGCTGGGCGACAACCTCACCAGCAACCGCCGCACCATCAATAAATACTTCGTGCCGGATGTGCTGGAAACCTGCCAGCTCAGCATGGGGCTGACCGAGCTTGCGCCAGGCAACCTGTGGAACACCATGCCGTGCCATACCCACGAACGCCGCATGGAAGTCTACTTCTACTTCAACATGGATGAAGACGCCTGCGTGTTCCACATGATGGGACAGCCTCAGGAAACTCGCCATATCGTCATGCATAACGAGCAGGCGGTGATTTCACCCAGCTGGTCTATTCACTCCGGCGTGGGGACGAAAGCCTATACCTTCATCTGGGGGATGGTTGGAGAAAACCAGGTCTTCGATGACATGGACCACGTCGCTGTTAAGGATCTGCGCTAGTCGCGGGCAGTTAAGCATACATCTGCCTGTTGATGACAGGCGCTGAAAGAGTAAGGAACAAACATGATTCTGGATGCATTTTCTCTGCAGGGTAAAGTGGCCGTGGTTTCCGGGTGTGACACCGGACTGGGCCAGGGGATGGCGTTAGGCCTGGCGGAAGCGGGCTGTGATATCGTCGGGATTAACATCGTTGAGCCCACGGAAACCATCGAACGCGTAACCGCGCTGGGCCGCCGTTTTCTCAGCCTGACCGCCGACCTGCGTAAAATCGACGCTATTCCGGAGCTGCTGGATCGCGCGGTGGCGGAATTTGGCCATATCGACATTCTGGTCAACAACGCGGGGCTGATCCGCCGTGAAGACGCGATTAACTTCAGCGAGACCGACTGGGACGATGTCATGAACCTGAACATCAAGAGCGTGTTCTTTATGTCCCAGGCGGCGGCGAAGCACTTCATCGCGCAGGGCAAGGGCGGCAAGATCATTAACATCGCGTCGATGCTCTCCTTCCAGGGCGGCATCCGCGTGCCGTCTTACACCGCATCGAAAAGCGCGGTGATGGGCGTGACCCGCCTGCTGGCGAACGAATGGGCCCAGCACAACATCAACGTCAACGCGATTGCGCCGGGCTACATGGCCACCAACAACACCCAGCAGCTTCGCGCGGACGAAGAACGCAGTGCGGCGATCCTGGAGCGTATTCCGGCGGGCCGCTGGGGGCTGCCGAGCGATCTGATGGGGCCGGTAGTGTTCCTGGCTTCCCCGGCATCGGACTATATCAATGGTTATACCGTCGCGGTTGATGGCGGCTGGCTGGCGCGATAACCCTACTTATGACAAATACCTCCGCTCTTCGGCGGAGGTTTTTTTTGCTTAAAATTAGTCAAAGTCCATATTGATAAACACGAAAAATCCATACTTAAAAATCATAGATGACTGCCATCACATTTTTATTGTTGAAAAATTAAGGCATTAGTAAAATAAGGTGATTATCCAGCATTAGTTGAAATTGTAATGTCCATCACAGATCGCTATGCCATAGCGAAATAATCCATATCTTCACGAATTCCGGCCTGACACTTTTTCCCGCTATCTCGTAATTTCATTTAACGGATTTTGCTGTTGAGGCAGGAAAAATATGACATCTATAAATGACTCTACCCTGATGCCCGCCGCGCTGCGCGATACCCGCCGCATGAACCAGTTTGTCTCCATTGCGGCAGCCGTGGCCGGTTTGTTGTTCGGCCTGGATATCGGCGTTATCGCCGGGGCGCTGCCGTTTATTACCGATCACTTTACGCTGAGTAACCGCCTGCAGGAGTGGGTGGTGAGCAGCATGATGCTCGGCGCGGCCATCGGCGCGCTGTTTAACGGCTGGCTTTCCTTCCGCCTTGGGCGTAAATACAGCCTGATGGTCGGGGCGGTCCTGTTTGTTGCCGGGTCCATTGGTTCGGCGTTTGCCACTAACGTTGAAGTGCTGCTGCTCTCCCGCGTACTGCTGGGCGTGGCGGTGGGGATTGCCTCCTACACCGCGCCGCTGTATCTCTCCGAAATGGCGAGCGAGAACGTGCGCGGCAAGATGATTAGCATGTACCAGCTGATGGTGACGCTGGGCATCGTGCTGGCGTTCCTGTCCGATACGTACTTCAGCTACAGCGGTAACTGGCGGGCGATGCTCGGCGTGCTGGCGCTGCCTGCGGTAGTGCTGATTGTTTTAGTGATCTTCCTGCCCAATAGTCCGCGCTGGCTGGCGCAAAAAGGGCGTCACGTGGAAGCGGAAGAGGTGCTGCGCATGCTGCGCGACACGTCTGAGAAAGCGCGTGAAGAGCTGAACGAGATCCGCGAAAGCCTGAAGCTGAAGCAGGGCGGCTGGTCGCTGTTTAAGGCTAACCGCAACGTGCGCCGCGCGGTGTTCCTCGGGATGTTGCTGCAGGCGATGCAGCAGTTCACGGGGATGAACATCATCATGTATTACGCCCCGCGCATCTTCAAAATGGCCGGTTTTACCACCACGGAACAGCAGATGATCGCCACGCTGGTGGTGGGGCTGACCTTTATGTTCGCCACCTTTATTGCGGTGTTCACCGTCGATAAGGCCGGTCGTAAGCCTGCGCTGAAAATTGGCTTTAGCGTGATGGCGCTCGGCACCCTGATCCTCGGCTACTGCCTGATGCAGTTTGATAACGGCACGGCGTCCAGCGGCCTCTCCTGGCTCTCCGTGGGCATGACCATGATGTGTATTGCTGGCTACGCGATGAGCGCCGCGCCGGTGGTGTGGATCCTGTGCTCTGAAATTCAGCCGCTGAAATGTCGCGATTTTGGTATCACCTGTTCCACCACCACCAACTGGGTGTCGAACATGATCATCGGTGCGACCTTCCTGACGCTGTTGGATGCGATTGGCGCGGCGGGAACCTTCTGGCTCTATACGGTGCTGAACGTGGCGTTTATTGGCGTGACATTCTGGCTAATTCCAGAAACCAAAGGCGTGACGCTGGAACATATTGAACGCAAGCTGATGAGCGGGGAGAAACTGCGAAATATCGGCGTGTAAGGGTTAATGCCGGGTAAGCGCAGCGCCACCCGGCGTTTTGTTAGCGTGATGCTGTATAACTACCAACTTTGATAGCAATTCCTCAGATAGTCCATTCTCGCGTTCAGATTATTCTTATTTTCTTGTATTATCGGGCAACTGAACTCACCCGGCAGGAATTTACTGCACCCGAAACAGAAGAACGGCTATGTCAGCAATGGATTTCAAAAAAAATACGGACCTCGATTTTTCCTCATATGCTCCTCCAGCAGTCAGTTCAAAAGAGATCGATCTTCTGGGCCTGTTAGATATTCTGATTACCGCGAAAAAACGCATTGCCACCATTATCTTTGTTTTCGCGCTGGCAGGTCTGGCAATTGCGCTTCTACTGCCGCAAAAATGGACCAGTAAAGCGGTGATCACTCCGGCGGAACAGACACAGTGGAACCCGCTGAGCCAGATGATGGTTGCGCTGCAGGTTCTTGATGTGAAGGTGCCGGTTACCCGTCAGGAAGTCTTTGACCTGTTTATTAAAAAATTCCAGTCGCAGTCATTGCTTGAAGAGTATATGACCTCTTCCCCTTACGTGATGGCGCAGCTCAAGAATGCGCAAGTGGACCCGCTTGAACTGCACCGTGCGGTTGTCAATATTGCAGACAAAATGAAAGCGGTGAATGATGTTCAGGGAAAAGATGCGGATAAAGCGCCTTTCGTCTCCTGGACATTGAGCTTCACCGCGCCGACCGCAGCCGATGCCCAATCCGTTCTGGAGGGGTATATCAACTATATCTCGGCAATTGTTGAGAAAGAAACGGTGCAGAATATCCGCAACCAGATCGCCCTCAAAACGAACGAGGTAGAGCAGCAGCTGACGCTCGACCGCGTTCGTCTGACCAATGTACATAACACCAACCTGCAGCGGCTGAACTATTCGCTGGAAGTGGCGAATGCGGCGGGCATTAAGAAGCCCGTTTATAGCAACGGACAGGGGATAAAAGACGATCCGGATTACTCCGTTGCGCTCGGGGCTGACGGTATCGCGGAAAAGCTAAGGATTGAAAAAAATCTTAAGGATGTGACGGAGCTGAACGCGGACTTCCAGAACCGGGAATATTACCTGGCGCAGCTGAAACAACTCTCCTTCGCAGACGTTAAGCTTGAGCCATTCAGGTATCAGCTTTCGCCATCGATGCCGGTGAAAAAAGACGGCCCGGGCACAGGCATGATTGTCATTCTGGCGGCGATCCTTGGCGCTCTGTTTGCCTGCGGCAGCGTATTACTCCGTGAGGCCATGCTCAGCCGAAACCCATTGCCAGAGCCGGTAACGGAATAAATTCTGCACACATGAAGGCGCTGCAATAGCGCCTTTTTTATTTCAGGAAATCCTCGCGAACAGGCGTAAAGGTGTCCAGCAGCGTGCCGGCCCTGAGGCAGACGCAGCCGTGCATCACATGTGGTTTTTTGTAGAGGGTATCTCCCGCCGTCACGACATGCTTCTCTTCACCAATGGTAAACTCAAATTCACCAGAGAGAACATAGGTTAACTGTTCGTGCGGGTGGTTATGCAGTGGGCCAATCGCGCCCTGCTCAAACTGTACTTCAACCGCCATCATCCTGCCGCCGTGGGCCAGCACGCGACGCGTAACGCCATTCCCCAGATCTTCAGACGCGGTCTCTTTGTGGAACATAAACATGGCTTAGCCCTTCATAATAAAACAGTGTTTTATTTAATTTACATTGGCCAGCTTAAAAAGAAAACGACGTAATAAAGAACTGGAAACAGGATCACAAGTTTGCTTCACTGGCTTAAACAGATAAGGAGCGATGATGAAAACGATTGGCCTGATAGGTGGGATGAGCTGGGAATCGACAATCCCTTATTACCGCCTGATTAACGAAGGCGTAAAGCAGCGTCTGGGCGGCCTGCACTCCGCGAGCCTGCTGCTGCACAGCGTTGATTTTCATGAAATCGAAGCCTGCCAGTCGAGCGGCGAATGGGATAAAGCCGGAGAAATCCTGGCTGATGCCGCGCTGGGGCTGGAGCGTGCGGGGGCGCAGGGCATTCTGCTGTGTACCAACACGATGCACAAAGTGGCCTCGCACATTGAAGCGCGCTGTCCGCTGCCGTTCCTGCACATCGCGGACGCCACCGGACGCGCCATTCGCGCTTCGGGAATGTCGCGCGTGGCCTTGCTGGGCACACGTTACACCATGGAGCAGGATTTCTATCGCGGGCGCTTGCACAGCGAGTTTGGGATTGAAAGCCTGATCCCGGATGAGGGGGACCGGGCGCGCATCAATCAGATTATCTTCGACGAGCTCTGCCTCGGAACCTTCAGCGAAACCTCCCGCGCATATTACGTCAGCGTAATAGATAAACTGGCGCAGCAGGGGGCTGAAGGGGTGATTTTCGGCTGCACGGAGATCGGTTTGCTGGTGCCGGCCGAACGAAGCCCCATCCCGGTGTTTGATACCGCGGCCATTCACGCGGCAGATGCCGTGGAATTTATGCTGTCATAACGGGTTTTGCAGATCAGGTAAGCGAAGCGCCACCTGACGCGCATGCTCAACTAAGTGTTCGGTGAATGCGTCCACCAGCGCGGAAGCCGGACGGTGCAGCGGGCGGATAAGGCTAACGGTGAACGGGACGGAAACGCTAAAACGGCGGATGACGATCCCGCTCCCTGCATAGTCCAGCGCCGTAAGCGGATTGACGACCGCAACGCCAACGCCCGCGCGCACCATCGCGCATATTGACGCCGCGCTGTGGGTTTCAACGACCATCCGCCGCTTCACCTGATGCTCAGAAAAAAGCGTATCCAGCAGCTGCCGGTAGCTGTCCGTTTGCGACAGGCTAATGTAGTTTTCACCATGAAAATCCGCGGGCGTCAGCACTGCTTTGTGGGCAAGCCGATGCCCGGCGGGCAGAACGCACACTTCATCCAGCGCGAGCAGTTCCGTGCGCGCCGTTCCTGCGGGGGTCGAGAGGGTTTCGGTTAACCCGAGATCGTGCCGCTGTGCCGACAGCCACTCTTCAAGCAGAGGCGACTCCTGCGGCACGATGGTGAGATTGACCTCAGGATAGCGGGCCAGAAAAGGCTGGAGCAGCGTTGGTAAGAAGGACTGAGAGAAGACGGGCAGGCAGACAATCGACAGCTCGCCCTGACGAAACTCGCGCAGGCTTTCCGCCGCGCTGACGATTCTGTCCAGCCCGTACCATGAGCGCTGCACTTCCTCAAACAGGCGCAACCCCTGCACCGTCGGGTGAAGCCTGCCCCGGGCGCGTTCGAACAGCTTCAGCCCCAGCACTTTCTCGAAGCGCGCCAGCTCGCGGCTGACCGTCGGCTGCGAGGTATGCAGCATCTGCGCGGCTTCGGTGAGATTGCCGGCGGTCATCACGGCGTGAAAAATCTCGATGTGGCGTAAATTGACGGCGGGCATAGGGCACCTGAAAGCAAGGAACTGTCCATATCATTTTTGCATAGACTCGCGATAAAACGATATTTTTTATTCTGCTTCCGCTGTGGCGTAATCATAAAAAAATGAATTGAACCGGAGAAGACCATGCCACGCCCGCTCAACCAGACGGACACCGATTTGAACGCTGAAAACCTGCTGCGCCTGCCCGCCGAGTTTGGCTGCCCGGTATGGGTCTATGACGCGCAGATCGTTCGCGAGAAGATCGCCGCCCTGCATCAGTTTGACGTGGTGCGTTTTGCCCAGAAGGCCTGCTCCAATATTCATATTCTGCGCCTGATGCGCGAGCAGGGCGTGAAAGTTGACTCCGTATCGCTGGGTGAAATCGAGCGTGCGCTGGCGGCAGGCTTTGATCCGAAAACCGATCCTGACGCGATCGTCTTTACCGCGGATGTGATCGACGACGCAACGCTTGCGCGCGTGCATGAACTGCAGGTGCCGGTGAACGCCGGTTCTGTGGATATGCTGGAGCAGCTTGGGCAGGTTTCACCCGGCCATCGCGTCTGGCTGCGCGTCAACCCGGGCTTTGGACATGGTCATAGCCAAAAAACCAACACCGGGGGCGAAAACAGCAAGCACGGGATCTGGTATGCCGATATGCCTGCCGCGCTTGAGGTACTGCAGCGCTACAGCCTGAAGCTGGTCGGTATTCATATGCACATTGGCTCCGGCGTCGATTACGGGCACCTGGAGCAGGTGTGCGGGGCGATGGTGCGCCAGGTTGTCGACTTCGGTCAGGATCTGGAGGCGATCTCCGCCGGTGGCGGTCTTTCCATTCCTTATCGTGAAGGGGAAGAAGCGATCGACACCGATCACTATTACGGCCTGTGGAGCGCCGCGCGCGATCAAATTGCCGCGCATCTGGGCCATGCCGTGAAGCTGGAAATTGAGCCGGGTCGTTTCCTGGTAGCCGAAGCCGGCGTGCTGGTGGCGCAGGTACGCAGCGTCAAAGAGATGGGCTCCCGCCACTTCGTGCTGATTGATGCGGGCTTTAACGACCTGATGCGTCCGTCCATGTACGGCAGCTACCATCACATTACCGCCCTGGCTGCCGATGGCCGCGATTTAACGCACGCGCCGCGCGTTGAGACGGTGGTCGCAGGCCCGCTGTGTGAATCCGGTGATGTGTTTACCCAGCAGGAAGGTGGCAAAGTTGAAACCCGCGCGCTGCCCGAGGTGAAGCCGGGCGATTACCTGGTGCTGCACGACACCGGGGCGTACGGGGCGTCTATGTCCTCGAACTACAACAGCCGTCCGCTGCTGCCGGAAGTGCTGTTTGATAACGGCAAGGCGCGGCTGATCCGTCGTCGCCAGACCATTCAGGAACTGCTGGCGCTGGAACTCGTTTGATTAAAGTACGGCCCCGTTGTGACCGAATCGCGTAATACCAGCGTGCCGGTAAACGGCGGGATCGCATCGACCGGCTGGTTCTTCGCCAGCCGGATCGCCTGATCGATAGCCGTGACGATCATGTTATCTATCGGCAGATAAACCGACGACAGCGCAGGCTCCAGCCACTTTGCGCTTGGGGCATCGTCAAAGCCGAACAGGGAGATATCCTGCGGGATCTTAAGCCCTGCCTGATGCAGCGCTTTGGACGCGCCCAGCGCCATATCATCGTTACAGGCAAACAGCGCGCTGAACGACACCCCTTCAGCAATCAGCTCCTTACACAGCTCATAGCCCCGCGTCATTCCCGCATCACCGTACTTTATTCGACGCTCGTCCAGACGAATGCCGTGCTTTTCCAGCGCCTTACGGTAGCCCATCAGCCGCGCTTTACCCGTGGGGGTGTGGATCGGAACGGTAATGCAGGCGATCTCCCGGTGGCCCTGATTGATCAGGTAATCCACCGCCTTAAACGCGGCATCCTGTTGTTCGAAGAACACGCAGCGCTCCGGTGCCTGGCTGACTTCACGGTTGATGACCACCAGCGGCGTTTGCACGGTATTAATCAGCTTGATGATCGCTTTTTCGCTCATATAGCGCGTGTAAAGCACGATGGCATCGCACTGGCGGTCGGCCAGCATTTGCACCGCCTGCTCTTCCTGCTCTGGCGCGTCGTGACCGTCGGTGACGATCAGCTGTTTCCCGTGGGTTTCGGTCTGCCGCGACGCCTGCTGCAAAAGACGACCAAAGTAAAAGCCGTCGAAGGTAGAGACGACCAGACCAATGCTGTTGCTGGTCTGGTTAGCCAGCGAACGCGCGAGAAAGTTTGGGCGGTAGCCCAGCTCTTCCATCGCAGCAAAGACCTGCTGACGCGTGCTCTCTTTAACCTGACCTGTGCCGTTCAGCACGCGCGAGACGGTAGCCTTCGACACGCCCGCGCGCAGTGAGACATCCAGCATTGTTGCCATTCTACATTCCTGCTTCCACGTAATGGTTTGCAGTTTAACACAGACCTGACAGCGTATAAGCGATGCGGGAAGCGCAAAACTTCTGCCACGATCACGCTTTTTGGTCACGATTCGCCTGGCCTGCCGGAAGTAAAACTAAATAGTCTGACTCTGGTAAAATAATCGCCAAACCGGGCTGGAGGCGTCAGGCCAGCATATTCATTAAAAACGCAGGTGAAACGTGAAAAAGACCGTCATTCTCCCGCTTTACGAGGCACCGCGCTATGCGGAGCAGGTCACCGACTGGCTCTGGCAGGCCTTTGGCGAGGGGCTTGCGCGGGATTTTTTCCATAGCATCGTCGAGCACAGCCAGACGCCGGGTGCCCTGCCGCTGACCTTTATCGCCGTAGAGGATGAACGGCTTCTCGGGACGGTGGGACTCTGGCGCTGTGATTTGATTACCCGTCAGGATCTCTGTCCGTGGCTGGCGGCGCTCTACGTTGACGACGCGGCGCGCGGCAAGGGGCTGGCAGGAAAGTTACAGCAGCATGTTATTCGCTTCGCCGCACGGGCCGGGTACGAGGAACTTCATCTCTGGTCTGCCTGCCGCGACTTCTATGAACGTTACGGCTGGCAGTATATTGGCGATGGGCTGGAGTATCCGGATAAAACGGTACACCTGTATCGCTATTCGCTCTGCGCGTCAGCGGGCGCTGCAACGGAGTGACGGCGCACTAACGTTGGGCTGAAGAGATGGGTAATCTCCGGCGGCTGGCGTTGTTCGGCCAGCGCCAGCGCCAGCTCTGCGGCCTGGGTGGCCATCGTGATGATGGGGTAGCGTACGGTGGTCAGGCGCGGGCGCACGTACCGGGAGACCAAAACATCGTCGAAGCCAATTAGCGAGATTTCCGCCGGCACCTCGATCCCGTTGTCATTCATGACGCCCATTGCCCCGGCAGCCATCGAATCGTTATAGCTGGCGACCGCGGTGAAATTCCGTCCGCGACCCAGCAGCTCCGTCATGGCCTGTTCGCCGCCGCTCTCATCCGGTTCACCGTAGGCCACCAGACGGTCATTGCACGGCAGACCGTTTTCGCGCAGGGCGTCGTAATAGCCCTGCAGGCGGTCTTCCGCATCAGAAATGGGGTGATTGGAGCAGAGATAGCCAATCCGGGTATGACCCTGTTGAATCAGATGACGGGTCGCAAGCCAGGCGCCGTAGCGGTCGTCGAGTGCTACACAGCGTTTTTCAAAGCCGGGGATAATACGGTTGATAATCACCATGCCGGGCATTTGCTTCATCAGGTGAATTAGCTCGGCATCCGGGATCATTTTGGCGTGTACCACCAGTGCAGCGCAGCGGTGGCGGATCAGCTGCTCGATGGCCTGGCGTTCTTTTTGTTCATTATGATAGCCATTGCCGATCAGCAAAAAATTACCCGTCTGATAAGAGACCTGTTCAACCGCTTTTACCATGGCACCGAAAAAGGGATCGGAAACGTCTCCCACCACCAGCCCAATAGTCTCTGTTGACTGCTGGGCGAGCGCGCGGGCGTTGGCATTCGGATGGTAGTTCAGGGTTTCCATGGCGCTTTGTACCGCCTGGCGTGATGCGTCACTGGCTTTGGGTGAATCATTAATCACGCGGGAGACGGTGGCTACCGACACACCTGCCAGACGAGCCACATCCTTTATTGTCGCCATTTATAACCTTCTTATTTGGGGTAAGCGTTTACACACTGAATAGTGTTGCGGAAAAGTGACGTCCATTCAAGGGAAGCCGGTTTCCGCGCGCCACAAACGTGACGCAGACCAACCCTGGTAGTGTAATCGTTACACGCCTGGTCATGTCAGAAGAATGTCATTCTGAACCTTTAGTTACACTTTGCCTCAGGCTGTTGCGATTGTCCGGTGGCGATGACGTTAAAGAGGTTGGTAGAGTCGAGATCCCAGAGGTATTGATAGGTGGAATCAACTCCGGTTGATTAACACGACTTACACCAGCCTGCGTTCTTACGCAGGTTTTTTTTGCCTGACAGTTCAACCTGTAACAGCAAAAGAGAATATTCACACCTGGTTGCATTTCGGCTCATTCCCTTGCGTTTTCCTGCTGGCGAAGCGCAGGGTCAACAGCCACAATCAAGATCCCAGAGGTATTGATTGGTGAGAATTCTTAGTACGGTTTCGTACTCATCTCTTGCACCAGCCTGCGCGGATGCGCAGGTTTTTTTTCGCCTCCACTTTTGCTGTCGCTCCCGTATCACTTCTCGTGTAATCTGCCACCATTTACTGTCAACCCACCACACTGTCTGGCAAAGGGAGTTGAGATGCTATTTGGGTTTTTCCGTACACTGTTCCGTATTCTTTTTCGCATCCGCGTCACTGGCGATGCCCAGGCGCTTCGTGGCGAGCGCGTTCTCATCACACCCAATCATGTTTCCTTTATAGACGGCATCCTGCTTGCGCTGTTTCTGCCCGTGCGTCCGGTGTTTGCGGTCTATACCTCCATCAGTCAGCAGTGGTATATGCGCTGGCTCACCCCACTGATCGATTTCGTACCGCTTGACCCGACAAAGCCGATGATGATTAAACACCTGGTGCGTCTGGTAGAGCAGGGGCGTCCGGTGGTCATTTTCCCGGAAGGGCGCATTTCAGTGACCGGTTCGCTGATGAAAATCTACGACGGCGCGGGGTTTGTCGCGGCGAAATCAAACGCGACCGTGGTGCCGCTGCGCATTGAAGGCGCAGAGTTGACCCATTTCAGCCGCCTTAAGGGGCTGGTGAAGCAGCGTCTGTTCCCCAAAATCACGCTGCATATCCTGCCGCCAACGTCGTTACCGATGCCGGAAGCGCCGCGTGCCCGCGATCGCCGTAAAATCGCCGGGGAAATGCTGCACCAGATTATGATGGAAGCGCGCATGGCCGTTCGTCCGCGCGAAACGCTGTATGAATCCCTGCTTTCGGCGCAGTACCGCTACGGCGCGAAGAAAAACTGCATTGAAGACATCAACTTTACCCCTGATACCTATCGTAAACTGCTGACCAAGACGCTGTTCGTGGGCCGCATTCTTGAGAAGTACAGCAAAAAGGGCGAAAAGATCGGCCTGATGCTGCCAAACGCGGGCATCAGCGCGGCGGTGATTTTTGGTGCGGTTTCCCGTGGCCGCATTCCGGCGATGATGAACTACACGGCGGGCGTGAAGGGGCTGACCAGCGCCATTACCGCCGCCCAAATCAATACCATCTTTACCTCCCGACAGTTTCTGGACAAAGGCAAGCTGTGGCATCTGCCGGAACAGCTGACCCAGGTACGCTGGGTCTTCCTGGAAGATCTAAAAGCGGACGTGACCACCGGCGACAAGCTGTGGATTTTTGCGCATCTGCTGGTGCCGCATCTGGCTCAGGTCAAACAGCAGCCGGAAGATGACGCGATTATTCTTTTCACGTCGGGTTCGGAGGGTAACCCGAAAGGCGTCGTCCACAGCCACAAGAGTATTCTGGCGAACGTTGAGCAGATCAAAAGCATTGCCGACTTTACCGCGAATGACCGTTTTATGTCGGCGCTGCCGCTGTTCCACTCCTTTGGCCTGACGGTGGGGCTGTTCACGCCGCTGCTGACCGGTGCCGAGGTGTTCCTCTATCCCAGCCCGCTGCACTACCGCATCGTGCCGGAGCTGGTGTATGACCGTAACTGCACCGTTCTGTTCGGCACCTCAACGTTCCTCGGCAACTATGCCCGTTTCGCCAATCCGTATGACTTCTATCGCGTGCGGTATGTGGTGGCCGGTGCGGAAAAGCTGCAGGAGAGCACGCGTCAGATCTGGCAGGACAAGTTTGGCCTGCGCATTCTTGAAGGTTATGGCGTTACCGAGTGCGCGCCCGTTGTCTCGATCAACGTACCGATGGCGGCGAAACCGGGAACGGTGGGCCGAATTCTGCCGGGGATGGATGCGCGCTTGCTGGCGGTGCCGGGCATTGAGGACGGTGGCCGCCTGCAGCTGAAAGGGCCGAACGTGATGAACGGTTACCTGCGCGTGGAAAACCCGGGCGTGCTGGAAGCGCCAACGGCGGAAAACGTCAACGGCGAGATTGAAACCGGCTGGTACGACACCGGCGACATCGTTCGTTTCGATGAGCAAGGCTTTGTACAGATTCAGGGGCGCGCAAAACGCTTCGCCAAAATCGCCGGTGAGATGGTCTCTCTGGAAATGGTTGAACAGCTGGCGACGGCCGTGTCCGCCGAGAAGATGCACGCCACGGTCGTGAAGAGCGATGCCAGCAAAGGCGAGGCGCTGGTGCTGTTTACCACTGATGCTGAGCTTAAGCGCGACAGGTTACTGAGCTATGCGCGTGAACACGGTATTCCTGAACTGGCCGTGCCGCGCGATATTCGCCACCTGAAGCAGCTTCCGGTGCTGGGTAGCGGCAAGCCCGATTTCGTGACCCTGAAAGGTATGGTTGAAGAGGCGGAACAGCAAAATGCGTGAGTCAGTACACACTAACACCTCCCTCAGGTCGAAAGGCATGATGGCCGTCATCGCCGCGCAGTTTCTCTCTGCGTTCGGTGATAACGCGCTGCTGTTTGCCACGCTGGCGCTGCTGAAAGCCGAGTTTTACCCTGACTGGAGTCAGCCGATCCTGCAGATGGTGTTTGTGGGCGCTTACATTATCTTTGCCCCGTTTGTGGGGCAGGTGGCGGACAGCTTCCCGAAAGGCCGGGTGATGATGTTTGCCAACGGTCTCAAGCTGCTGGGCGCTGCCAGTATCTGCTTCGGCTTCAATCCGTTTATTGGCTATACGCTGGTGGGTATCGGCGCTGCCGCCTACTCTCCGGCGAAGTATGGCATCCTCGGGGAGCTGACCACGGGCGATAAGCTGGTGAAGGCCAACGGTCTGATGGAGTCGTCAACGATTGCCGCTATCCTCCTCGGCTCCGTCGCGGGTGGCGTGCTGGCCGACTGGCATGTTCTGGCAGCCCTGGGTGTGTGTGCAGTGGTGTATGGTGGGGCGGTCGTGGCTAACCTGTTTATTCCGAAGCTGCCGGTGGCTCGCCCGGGCCAGTCCTGGCGCTTTAAACCGATGACCGGCAGTTTCTTTAACGCGTGCCGCGTGCTGTGGCGTAACGGGGAAACGCGCTTCTCCCTGATGGGAACCAGTATGTTCTGGGGGGCGGGCGTCACGCTGCGCTTCCTGCTGGTTCTGTGGGTACCGGTGGCGCTGGGGATTACGGACAATGCGACGCCGACCTATCTTAATGCGATGGTGGCTATCGGCATTGTGGCTGGCGCGGGCGCGGCGGCGAAGCTGGTGACGCTTGAAATGGTCGCACGCTGCATGCCAGCGGGGATCCTGATTGGCCTCGTGGTGCTTATTTTCTCGCTGCAACATGCGTTATTGCCCGCTTATGCTCTGCTGATCCTGATTGGTATTCTGGGGGGCTTCTTTGTGGTACCGCTGAATGCGTTACTCCAGGAGCGTGGCAAGCAGACCGTCGGGGCGGGGAATGCCATTGCGGTTCAAAATCTCGGTGAAAACCTGGCCATGCTGTTAATGCTGGGGCTCTACTCGCTGGCGGTAAAAGTGGGTGTCCCGGTGGTGGCGATTGGCGTCGGATTTGGTGGGCTGTTCGCGGCGGCGATTGCGGGATTGTGGATCTGGCAGCGTCGCCATTAATAAGTAGCCGGGTGGCGGCTTCGCCTTACCCGGCAAAAGCATCAGGCTACGGCGCAGGATAAGTATAAACCTGATGCACCGCTTCAATCTCCGCTAATACCTCTTCACTCAGCTTCAGATGGAAACTCTCAATGTTAGTTTTCAGCTGTTCCATGGTCGTCGCGCCAAGCAGGGTACTGGCAACAAACGGCTGACGGCGCACGAAGGCCAGCGCCATCTGCGCCGGATCCAGGCCGTGGCGCTTCGCGATATCCACATAGGCAGCAACGGCTTTTTGCGTCTGCTCGCCGCTGTAGCGGGTAAAGCGGCTAAAGAGGGTATTACGCGCCCCGGCCGGTTTCGCACCGTTCAGGTATTTCCCCGTCAGGGTGCCGAAACCGAGGCATGAATAGGCGAGCAGTTCCACTTCCTCATATTGCGTCACTTCAGCCAGCCCCACCTCGTAGCTGCGGTTAAGCAGGCTGTACGGGTTCTGGATGGTGACGATGCGCGGCAGATCGTGTTTATCCGCCAGGTGCAGATAGCGCATTACGCCAAAGGCCGTTTCGTTGGACACGCCAATGTAGCGGATTTTTCCCGCGCGCTGGCATTCGGTCAGCGCCTCCAGCGTTTCCAGCAGCGTAACGGCGGGGGCGCTCTCATTCCAGCTGTAGCCGAGCTTGCCAAAACAGTTGGTTGGACGCTGCGGCCAGTGGACCTGGTAAAGGTCGAGATAGTCGGTTTGCAGGCGCTTCAGGCTCGCGTCCAGCGCGGCGCGGATATTTTTGCGATCGAGGATCTGGTTTGGGCGGATCCCGGCATCGTTGTTTCGCGCGGGGCCACTGACTTTCGAGGCAATAACCAGCTTTTCACGGTTACCGCGTTTTGCCAGCCAGTTACCGACGTAGGTTTCGGTAAGTCCCTGCGTTTCAGGGCGTGGAGGCACAGGGTACATCTCTGCGACATCAATCAGGTTAATCCCTTGGCTGACGGCATAATCGAGTTGTGCATGGGCATCGGCTTCGCTGTTTTGTTCACCAAATGTCATCGTGCCCAACCCCAGTTGACTTATCTCCAGAGCGCTGTGGGGGATACGGTGATAATACATAGCCGGCTTCCTTCAATAGACATGTAGAGCGCGTCAGGAACCTCCCGACAAAGGAATATAAACATGGCAGAGGGGAAGCAAAAGGGGAAGAAAAAAATCAAAAAGGCCAGTAGGCTACTGACCTCCGACTGTTATCGCTCAATAATTTGCGAGACTTCGTCGCGATTGATCTGCATTTTATTGCCTGCCTGGTCGTGGTAGCTGACCAGACCGGTATCATCGTCGACTTCAGGTTTACCGTCAGTCAGGATCATCCGGCCGTCTTTCGTCGCCATGACGTAATCGCTGCTGCAGCCCGAAACGGCAAACGCCAACCCGACTGCTGAAATTAACACCGCCCATTTTTTCATCGTTATCGTCCTCATCTGGCTCGTATCAAATCATAGTGTAGTATTAACCCGTTATAGCAACAGGGTGAAGCGGTAAAATCTTAAAAACCAGGCGATTATGTTTGTGAGCTCGCAAAATAAGTAAAAAACTATGTTTTAAGTAAGAAATGACGAGCAAGCAGCGCGCCGGTGAAATTTTTTTTGAGATAAAAACCGCGCGGCAGCGTCAGTATGGGTTCGCCCATCGCGCCGATCGCCTCGGTAAGCGCTTTGCTGTTTGCCGCTTTCGGGCGCAGCTGTAACACTTCTCCGTGCCGGGCGGTAATTCGCTCGACCTGACCGAGCACAATCATGTCCATCAGTTCTTCCCAGTCCAGGCGCAACTGATGCTCCTCTTCTTCATCCGGGCTCCAGAGCAGCGGCGCGCCAACGCGGCGTTCAGCCAAAGGGATCTGCCGTTCGCCTTCAACCGGAACCCAAAGCACGCGATTCAGCTTATGGCGCACGTGGCTGGTTTCCCACGTTACGCCGGTATTGCCGGTTAAGGGCGCAACGCAGACAAAGGTAGTCTCCAGGGGACGACCCTGGCGGTCGATAGGAATAGTTTTTAACTCTACGCCAAGGGCCGCGAAATCTTGCTCTGGCTTGCTCCCGGCGCTTGCCCCCAGCCACAGCTCCAGAAGCATGCCGATCCAGCCCTTATCTCGTTTCAGATCCTTCGGGATCTGTAGCCCTGCCATCGCCGCCAGTTCGCCCAGCGAGAAGCCTGCAAGGCGCTGAGCCTGTTGTAGCAACTGGCTTTCGCTCGAAGGCGGTGAGAGCAAGGGTGAAAGCGGATGCATGACGATAACCTTTTGATTAAAAAATAAACGAAGAAACAGTCCCCTGTGGATAGAGTTTAACTTTTTCTGTACCAATATTCCATGTGCATGATTTATAGGTTTTTTTATGAATTTTTCACGGTTTCATCAGGGACGCAAAACGGGTTGTTCAAATCTGGTCACTGACAATAAACAGGATCTTACACCATGTTATCCACAGAAAAATGGGATAACTGGGCATAACCCTGACTACTGTTTCAATTTACAGCCTTGACGTGCGACGAAAATCCAAATTTCAGACAAATTGTGCCTAACTTATTGGCACAATCTGTGGATAAAACCGACGCTGTTCGATCTTTCATCAGCACGACGATCCCTGTTGTGACGATCGTCACGCTATTCTGCATTTTGTTTGTCGATATGAATATAAAATCATGAAAAGTATAGCGTTATGTTGAAGGTGAGAAACGGGAGGGCAGAGGCCATTTCAGGTTGTTCATCGGTAATCAGACACTTCTTCACAACTATATCCACAGAAAAGGTGAATAAAATTGCCCTCAAGACCGCACATCTGTTTATAACTCTGCGCTTATTTGTGAGTTATTCAAATGTTATTAGGTTGCAGGCCTGTAAGAGAGTGGTTTACCGCCTCACTGTAGTGTGAAACAATCATTCATATATAAGGTTTAGTTTGGGGTAGTCCGGTGATTGATGACGATGGCTACCGCCCGAACGTAGGAATAGTAATTTGTAATCGTCAGGGCCAGGTCATGTGGGCCCGTCGATATGGTCAGCACTCCTGGCAGTTCCCGCAAGGCGGGATCAATCCGGGAGAGTCCCCAGAACAAGCGATGTACCGGGAGCTTTTTGAAGAGGTCGGTTTAAGCCGAAAAGATGTTCGCATCCTTGCCTCGACCCGCAACTGGTTGCGTTACAAGTTACCGAAACGTTTGGTGCGTTGGGACACAAAGCCGGTTTGTATCGGCCAGAAACAGAAGTGGTTTCTTCTGCAGTTGGTGGGCAAC
This sequence comes from Enterobacter sp. 04-C-12-SI-ECC, assembly GCF_047530715.1. Lineage (NCBI taxonomy): Bacteria > Pseudomonadati > Pseudomonadota > Gammaproteobacteria > Enterobacterales > Enterobacteriaceae > Enterobacter > Enterobacter sp. 04-C-12-SI-ECC. The sequence goes on along the minus strand of NZ_JBLKDI010000017.1, from coordinate 37,605 downwards.
GATTCGGACATCAATATGCAAACCAGCAGTACGCCGGAGTTCGATGGCTGGCGCTGGGTGAGCTATTGGTATCCTGTTCGTCAGGTCGTGTCATTTAAGCGCGATGTTTACCGTAGGGTGATGAAAGAGTTTGCAAGTGTGGTGATGCAGCTTCAGGAGATCCCGCCTAAGCCGCAGAGCGCACCTGCCTGGCGACGTAAAAGAGGTTAAGCTACGCAAATCATGCTCACCCGCTTGCGAGAAATAGTCGAGAAGGTGGCCAGCGCTCCGCGCCTCAACGAGGCGCTGAATATTTTGGTCACTGACATCTGTCTTGCGATGGAGACCGAGGTCTGTTCGGTGTATCTGGCCGACCACGATCGGCGCTGCTATTACCTGATGGCGACCCGCGGTTTGAAAAAGCCGCGGGGGCGCACCGTAACGCTCGCATTTGATGAAGGTATCGTCGGTCTGGTTGGGCGGCTGGCTGAACCTATCAACCTTGCCGACGCGCAAAAACACCCCAGCTTTAAATACATCCCTTCCGTAAAAGAAGAACGCTTCCGCGCGTTTCTGGGTGTGCCGATTATTCAGCGTCGTCAGCTACTCGGTGTGCTGGTCGTCCAGCAGCGCGAGCTGCGTCAGTATGATGAAAGCGAAGAGTCCTTCCTCGTCACGCTGGCGACACAGATGGCGGCGATCCTCTCTCAGTCTCAGCTTGCTGCGCTCTTTGGTCAGTACCGCCATACGCGCATTCGCGCCCTTCCGGCATCGCCAGGGGTGGCGATTGCGGAAGGCTGGATGGACGCCACGCTGCCATTGATGGAGCAGGTCTACGAAGCCTCTACGCTTGATGAAGCGCTGGAGCGCGAGCGTCTTACCGCCGCGCTGGAAGAGGCGGCCAATGAGTTCCGTCGCTACAGCAAGCGCTTTGCCGCTGGTGCGCAAAAAGAGACGGCGGCCATCTTCGACCTCTACTCGCACCTGCTTTCCGACGCGCGTCTGCGCCGTGAGCTTTTTGCTGAGGTTGATAAAGGCGCAGTCGCGGAGTGGGCGGTTAAAAAGGTCATCGAAAAATTTGCCGAGCAGTTCGCTGCACTGACCGACGGTTATCTGAAAGAGCGGGCGGGAGATCTCCGCGCGCTGGGACAGCGCCTGCTGTTCCACCTCGATGACACCATTCAGGGGCCGAATGCCTGGCCAAAACGGTTTGTGCTGGTGGCCGATGAACTTTCGGCAACAACGCTGGCCGAGCTGCCGCAGGACAGACTCGCCGGGGTTGTCGTACGTGATGGTGCAGCGAACTCCCATGCCGCCATTATGGTGCGCGCGCTCGGTATCCCCACCGTTATGGGGGCGGATATTCAGCCCTCGGTGCTGCACCGCCGCACGCTGGTGGTTGATGGTTACCGCGGTGAACTGCTGGTCGATCCTGAGCCGGTTCTGCTCCAGGAATATCAGCGTCTCATCAGCGAAGAGAATGAATTAAGCAAGCTGGCGGAAGATGACGTTAACCTGCCCGCGCAGCTGAAAAGCGGAGAGCGGATCAAAGTCATGCTCAACGCCGGCTTAAGCCCCGAGCACGAAGAGAAGCTTGGCAGCCGCATCGACGGGATCGGTTTATACCGCACTGAAATCCCCTTCATGCTGCAGAGCGGTTTCCCCTCCGAAGAGGAGCAGGTGGCGCAGTATCAGGGGATGTTGCAGATGTTCAACGACAAGCCTGTCACCCTGCGAACCCTGGATGTCGGGGCGGATAAACAGCTGCCGTATATGCCCATCAGCGAAGAGAACCCGTGTCTGGGCTGGCGCGGGATCCGCATTACGCTCGATCAGCCGGAGATCTTCCTGATCCAGGTGCGCGCGATGCTGCGCGCTAACGCCGCGACGGGCAATCTCAGTATCCTGCTGCCGATGGTCACCAGCATAGATGAAATCGACGAAGCGCGGCGCCTGATCGAACGTGCTGGTCGTGAAGTGGAAGAGATGATTGGCTATGCGATCCCGAAACCACGGATCGGCGTCATGCTCGAAGTGCCATCTATGGTCTTTATGCTGCCGCAGCTGGCAAATCGCGTTGATTTTATCTCTGTCGGTACCAACGACCTGACGCAATATATTCTGGCCGTCGACCGGAACAACACCCGCGTCGCCAGTATCTACGATAGCCTGCACCCGGCGATCATTCGCGCGCTGGCGATGATTGCCCGTGAGGCTGAACAGTACGGTATTGATCTCCGCCTGTGCGGTGAAATGGCCGGAGACTCTATGTGCGTCGCGATCCTGATTGGTCTGGGGTATCGCCATCTGTCAATGAACGGCCGCGCAGTAGCGCGCGTGAAGTATTTGTTGCGGCATATCGACATCAATGATGCCCGCGAGCTGGCTGAGCGCAGCCTTGAGGCGCAGCTGGCCGCAGAGGTTCGTCACCAGGTGGCGGCATTTATGGAACGGCGCGGTATGGGCGGCCTGATCCGCGGTGGTCGCTAATCGTCTTTCGTCCTCTCCTTGTGGAGAGGGCGCCAGTGCGCACAAAAACCTATACACATCTTTTACATCTCTGGCGCATCCTCCGCGCCCGCCTTATGCTATGATTCGCAACTTTGGAGCCTCTGCTTAAGGCAGAATCGCATGTCTACCGCTGTCCACTTTCAGCGGAATAACAACATCTTGTGGTGACAGATGAACAGTGGTTATCTGCATTTTCCGGAATTTGATCCGGTCATTTTCTCAGTAGGACCTGTTTCGCTTCACTGGTACGGTCTGATGTACCTGGTGGGCTTTATTTTTGCCATGTGGCTCGCGGGCCGTCGCGCCAGCCGTCCTGGCAGCGGCTGGACCAAAAACGAAGTTGAAAACCTGCTGTACGCGGGCTTCCTCGGCGTGTTCCTCGGTGGCCGTATTGGGTATGTACTGTTCTATAACTTCCCGGTGTTCCTGAACGATCCCCTCTACCTGTTCCGCGTCTGGGACGGCGGCATGTCCTTCCATGGCGGCCTGATTGGGGTGATCCTGGTGATGGTGATTTTTGCCAAACGCACCAAACGCAACTTCTTCCAGGTGTCAGATTTTATCGCACCGCTGATCCCGTTTGGTCTGGGGGCGGGTCGTCTGGGCAACTTTATTAACGGTGAACTGTGGGGCCGCGTTGACCCAAGCGTACCGTACACGATGCTCTTCCCGGGCTCCCGCGCGGAGGATATCGCGCTGCTGCCGTCGCACCCGGAGTGGCAGTCCATTTTCGATACCTACGGCGTGCTGCCGCGTCATATGTCCCAGCTGTATGAACTGGCGCTGGAAGGCGTGGTGCTGTTTATCATCCTCAACCTGTTTATTCGCAAGCCGCGCCCGATGGGAGCTGTTTCCGGACTGTTCCTGATTGGCTATGGCGCGTTCCGCATTATCGTTGAATTCTTCCGCCAGCCGGATGCGCAGTTTACCGGCGAATGGGTACAGTACATCAGCATGGGGCAGATCCTCTCCATTCCGATGATTGTCGCGGGTGCCATTATGATGATTTGGGCGTATCGTCGTCGTCCACAGCAACAACTTTCCTGAGGAACCATGAAACAGTATCTTGAATTGATGAAAAAAGTGCTCGATGAGGGCACGCCGAAAAACGACCGTACCGGTACCGGTACGCTCTCCATTTTTGGCCACCAGATGCGCTTCAATCTGCAAGAAGGCTTCCCTCTGGTGACGACGAAGCGCTGCCACCTGCGCTCGATCATTCATGAACTGCTCTGGTTCCTGCAAGGCGACACCAACGTTACGTATCTGCACGAAAATAACGTCTCTATCTGGGACGAATGGGCAGATGAAAACGGCAACCTGGGCCCGGTTTACGGCAAGCAGTGGCGCGCATGGCCAACGCCTGATGGCCGCCATATTGACCAGATCACCACCGTGATGAACCAGCTGAAAAACGATCCGGACTCGCGCCGAATTATCGTTTCCGCCTGGAACGTGGGCGAGCTGGATAAAATGGCGCTGGCTCCGTGCCACGCGTTCTTCCAGTTCTATGTCGCAGACGGCAAGCTCTCCTGCCAGCTCTACCAGCGCTCCTGTGACGTGTTCCTCGGCCTGCCGTTTAACATTGCCAGCTATGCGCTGTTAGTCCACATGATGGCGCAGCAGTGCGACCTGGAAGTGGGTGATTTCGTCTGGACAGGTGGGGACACCCATCTTTACAGCAATCATATGGAACAGACGCATCTTCAGCTCACTCGTGAACCGCGCGCGTTGCCGAAGCTGATTATCAAACGCAAACCGGAATCGATCTTCGATTACCGCTTTGATGATTTTGAGATTGAGGGCTACGACCCGCACCCTGGCATCAAAGCGCCCGTCGCTATCTGATGCGGTAAAGCGTGACATAACCGGTGCTATTTAGCGCCGGTTTTTTTTCGTCTTTATTCCGTTTTCCGAGGCGTTATCCAGAAAACGTGCAACGCGCTGCAACTCTCCTGATACTTCGGATAACGCCTCGTAAAACCATTATTCACCGCTCGCCACGCCCACGGCGAATCGCCACACTTCCCGCATGAAAAAAGAGAACGGCTTTACGCTTATCGAAACGCTGGTGGCAGTCTCGCTGGTTGTCATACTCAGCGCCTCAGGTCTGTACGGCTGGGACAGCTGGCAGCGGCAGCAGCGGCTGTGGCAAACCGCCGGCCAGGTGCGCGACTATCTGGTGTTTCTGCGCAACCATGCCAACCGCTACAACCGCGACCATCACATAACCCAGCTGCGGGTTGGGGGACAGCAGTGTCTGGTGAGCGCTGCCGTGCAAGGCTGTGAGAAGGGCAGCCCCTTTGTTCTGATTCCACTCTGGCCAGAGGTCGCGGTGAGCGAGGTCACACCGTCATTAGGGTTCTATGGGTTAAGGGATACGGCATGGGCAGGACGGATACGCCTGCAAAGCCGTGCCGGAGAATGGCTTATCCTGGTCTCAGACGGAGGGCGCATCAGAATGTGTAAGGTCTCACAAGGAGGTTCATGTCGATGAGACAACGCGGATTCTCGCTGACAGAAGTTCTGATTGCTACGGCCATCAGTAGCCTGTTGTTGATTGGCGCATCGCGCTTTCTACCCGGATTGCATCAGGCGGTATTACTGCAATCCGGCCAGAGAGAGCTGGAAGAAGAGGTCTGGCAGCGCCTGTTTGCTCTCGGCAAACAGCTTCAGCGTGCGGGTTACTGTGCGGGGAACTGCCAGGGGCAAGGGCTGGCGATCGCAAGGCAGGGCAGCTGCGTCATTGTTCGGTGGGATGCCAACAGTAACGGTCGCTGGGATCGCAGTGCATCAGAAAACGACAGCACCGGTTTTCGTCTGGAATCGGGCGCGCTGGAAACGCTTCGTGGGGCAACCTCGTGTGAAGGTCAGGGATGGGAAAAGCTCACGGACCCGGACAGGCTCGCCATCGCGCATTTTGTGGTGAGGAAAGTAACACACACCGGGTTTGCGCCGGAGCTGAATATCGAACTGTCCGCCCTGCGCAACGGCGATCAAGGAGAGCCTTATCAGGCTTTGTATACGGTCACGGGGTACAACCTGTGAACCGTCAACGCGGTATGTCTTCGCTGGCGCTGGTTCTACTTTTACTGGTGCTTGGTACGCTGATCCTCACCGGCCTTAACCAGCAGCTGACAACGTTCAGCGCGCTCGTTGGCGGTGAGAGCCGTTCGCTGCAGCAGCAGGCTTCTGTACAATCAGCGCTTGAGTGGGGACGCGTTCAGAGCTGGTCACCCGATCCTGAAGTCCAGTGCAAAAAGGCATTCGCGCGGCAAGTGTGTTTGCGGCGGCTGAGTGAGACCACTGTTTTACTGATTGCCGGAGCCAACGACCTGCTGCTCTGGCGTTCAGGAGAGATTATTGACGGTAATATTCGCTTTTCGCCTCACGGCTGGAGTGATTTTTGTCCGCTAAAGGAACGTTCGCTATGCCAGCTGCCGTAAGCAAAGAAAAAGGATTTAGCATGGTTGAGGTTCTGCTGGCGATGCTGCTGCTGGTCATCATCGTCACGGCACTGGCCGGCTATCATCGGGCGCTGGCGGCGCGGTTTACGCTGTTTAACCAGTATCGTCAGCTCTGGCACCACGCCTGGAATCAGGCTCAGCTCTCAACAAATGTTCTGCCCGCAGGCTGGCAGGCCAGTCGGGTGCAGACAACGCACGCAGGATGTGTCAGCATCACGGTTACACTTATTTCTCCTCTGGGGCGACGCGGTGAAATAACGCGTCTGCATTGCCCGGTTAGCCAGTAGTCGGGAGCGTCTATGTTAAGGGTCTACCACTCAAATCGTCTGGATGTGCTGGAAGCACTGATGGAATTTATCGTTGAGCGCGAGCGGCTCGACGATCCTTTTGAGCCTGAAATGGTGCTGGTGCAGAGCACCGGTATGGCACAGTGGCTGCAAATGTCGCTTTCCCGTAAGTTTGGCATTGCCGCGAATATTGATTTCCCGCTGCCCGCGAGCTTTATCTGGGAGATGTTTGTTCGCGTGTTACCGGACATCCCCGAGCAGAGCGCCTTCAACAAGCAGGGCATGAGCTGGAAGCTGATGGCGCTGCTGCCGGAGATGCTCCAGCACGATGAATTCGCCATGCTGCGCCACTACCTCAATGACGATACCGATAAGCGCAAGCTGTTCCAGCTGGCGTCGCGTACCGCGGATCTCTACGACCAATACCTTGTTTACCGTTCTGACTGGTTAATTCGCTGGGAAGCGGGCGAACTGGTTGAAGGGTTACCGGAGGCGCAAATATGGCAGGCACCGCTTTGGAAAGCGCTGGTCGAGCATACGGAGAAACTTGGGCAGCCTAAGTGGCACCGTGCCAACCTGTACGATCGGTTTATCTCAATACTCGAGAATGCGTCGGCGCGTCCAGCCCGACTGCCGTCACGCGTTTTTATCTGTGGGATATCCGCATTACCGCCTGTTTATCTGAAAGCGTTGAATGCGCTGGGTAAACATATCGATATTCATATTTTGTTCACCAACCCTTGCCGACAGTATTGGGGGGATATCCTCGACGAACGTTGGCTTGCGCGGCTGGTGACTCGCCAGCGAAAGCGCCTTTTTGAAGAACGATCCGTCCCGCTGTTTAAAGACGGCTCGACTGCCGGGCAGCTTTTTGATGAAGACGGCATCCAGAACCTGCCCAATCCACTGCTTGCCTCATGGGGGAAGCTGGGGCGTGATTACATTCACATGCTCTCCGATATTACGTCATCAGGCGAAGGTGACGTTGACGCCTTTGTCGAGATCGCCCCGGATAGTCTGCTGCACAATATTCAGTTAGATATTCTGGATCTGGAGAACCGCGCCGTCATGGGCGTGACGGCGAAAGAGTTTGAGCGCAGCGACAGCAAGCGGAAGCTGGACGCTGAGGATCGCAGTATCACGATCCATGTTTGTCATAGCCCGCAGCGTGAGGTCGAAGTGCTTCACGATCGACTGCTGGCGATGCTGCAGGACGACCCTGAACTGACGCCGCGCGATATCGTGGTGATGGTGGCGGACATCGACAGCTACAGTCCCTTTATTCAGGCCGTCTTCGGCAGTGCGACGGGTGAGCGATATCTGCCTTACGCCATCTCTGACCGTCGTGCCCGTCAGTCGCACCCGGCATTGCAGGCATTTATCACCCTGCTTTCACTGCCGGATAGCCGGTTTATCTCCGAAGATGTTCTGGCGCTACTGGATGTTCCCGTGCTGGCAGCCCGCTTCAACATCAATGAAGAAGGGCTGCGCTATCTTCGCCAGTGGGTAAACGAATCAGGCGTTCGCTGGGGCATCGATGACGATAACGTCCAGGAGTTCGAGCTTCCCCCAACCGGCCAGCATACCTGGCGGTTTGGCCTGACGCGTATGCTGCTGGGCTACGCCATGGAGAGCAGCCAGGGCGAGTGGAACGAAGTGTTGCCTTACGATGAGTCCAGCGGTTTGATTGCTGACCTGGTAGGGCATTTAGCTTCTCTGCTGATGCAGCTTAACCGCTGGCGCCGTGAGCTAATGCAGCCGCGTCCGCTTGAAGAGTGGCTCCCGGTGTGCAGGGCGTTACTTAATGATTTCTTCCTGCCAGACAACGACACCGAAGCGGCGATGGCGCTCATTGAAACGCAGTGGCAGGCTATCGTTGACGAGGGCGTGAATTCCCACTATCGCGAAGCGATTCCTTTGTCGCTGCTGAGAGATGAGTTGACGCAGCGCCTTGACCAGGAGCGAATCAGCCAGCGTTTCCTGGCAGGCCCCATCAATATCTGTACCCTGATGCCAATGCGCTCAATTCCCTTTAAGGTGGTCTGCCTGCTCGGCATGAACGACGGTATTTATCCTCGGGCCCTGGCACCGCTGGGGTTCGATTTGATGAACGCAGATCCAAAGCGGGGGGACCGTAGCCGTCGTGATGATGACCGCTATCTCTTCCTTGAAGCGCTCATCTCCGCTCAAAGTAAGCTCTATATCAGCTATATCGGTCGCTCCATTCAGGACAACAGCGAGCGCTTCCCCTCCGTTCTAGTGCAGGAACTGGTGGACTATATCGGCCAGAGCCACTATCTGGCTGGGGATGAGGCGCTTAACTGCGATGAAAGCGAGCAGCGGGTGAAGGCGCACATTACCTGTATCCACAGCCGCATGCCGTTTGACCCGGTAAACTATATTGTCAGCGAACAGCAGAGCTATGCCCGCGAATGGCTGCCAGCAGCGAAAAAAGAGGGGAGAGCCCATACGGATTTTATTCAGCCGCTTGATCCGCTGCCCATTAATACTCTGACTTTCGAACAGCTTCAGCGGTTTTGGGCGCATCCGGTGCGCGCCTTCTTCCAGCAGCGATTACAGGTCAACTTCCGCTCTGAAGAGAGCGAAATTCCTGATGCAGAACCCTTTACTCTGGAAGGGCTGGAGCGCTATCAGCTAAACCTCCAGCTGCTTAATGCGCTGGTTGAAGAGGAAGATGCAGACAAACTTTACCGCCGCTACCGTGCCGCAGGACAACTACCTTACGGTGCGTTTGGGGAAATCGTCTGGGAGGCGCAGTGCCAGGAGATGACCGCTCTGGCGGAGCGCGTCAGGGAGCACCGCCAGCCCGGACACAGCATCGAAATCGATCTCAGCTGCAAGGGCATACAGCTCACGGGCTGGCTAACCCAGGTTCAGCCAGATGGGCTACTGCGCTGGCGGCCTTCTCTGCTCAGCGTTTCACAAGGATTGCAACTCTGGCTGGAACATCTTGTCTACAGTGCGGGTGGGAATAAAGGTGAAAGCCGGATCTTCGTGCGCAAAGAGGGCGAATGGCGCTTCCCACCCATGGAGGCAGAACAGGCGTTACGCTATCTGTCCTTGTATATTGAGGGCTATCTTCAGGGAATGAACAAACCCCTCCTGTTACTGCCCGAAAGTGGCGGTGCGTGGATAAAAGCCTGTTATGACGCGCAGAATGATGCGATGTTAACGGATGAGGCTTCGCTGCAGAAAGCGCGCAGTAAATTTATGCAGGCCTATGAAGGAAACATGATGGTACGCGGTGAAGGTGAGGATGTCTGGTATCAACGTCTATGGCGAACGCTTGAGCCAGAATACTTCGAGGCTATTACGGAAGAGGCACAGCGCTACCTGTTACCGTTGTTTAAGTTTAATCAGTCCTGAGCGCTGTATAAAAATTGCGCAGTATGGGGTGTTCATTTATGATGCACTTCTTATCACGGACTGATGTACCCAAAGAATGAGATGTTGGCGTGTCCAGCACGCAGTTTGTTAATGATGTAGCCGTGATAAAGAGGTCGTAATGCCAGGCAGCACCTTGTTTAAAGCGTTTGTTTTGTTTTTCGCCCTCTGGGCACCCGTCACTCACGCAGACTCCGGTTGGCAACCCGTTCAGGAAACTATCCGTAAGAGCGAAAAAGATACCCGTCAGTATCAGGCTATCCGCCTTGATAACGGTATGACCGTGCTGCTGGTTTCCGATCCGCAGGCGGTGAAATCCCTCTCGGCGTTAGTGGTGCCGGTTGGATCGCTGGAAGATCCTGAGGCGCATCCGGGGCTGGCGCATTACCTCGAACACATGACGCTGATGGGCTCTAAAAAATATCCGCAGCCGGATAGCCTTTCTGAATTCCTGAAAATGCACGGCGGCAGCCACAACGCCAGCACGGCACCGTACCGCACGGCCTTTTATCTCGAAGTCGAAAATGACGCGCTGGCAGGGGCGGTTGATCGTCTTGCCGATGCTATCGCCGCGCCGCTGCTGGATAAAAAATACGCCGACCGCGAGCGCAATGCCGTCAATGCGGAGCTGACTATGGCCCGTACCCGGGACGGTATGCGTATGGCGCAGGTCAGCGCCGAGACCATCAACCCGGCGCATCCGGGCTCACGTTTCTCGGGCGGTAACCTGGAGACGCTGAGCGATAAACCGGGAAGCCCGGTCATTGACGCCCTGCATGCGTTTCGTGACAAATACTACTCCGCCAACCTGATGAAGGCGGTTATTTACAGCAACAAACCGTTGCCGGAGCTTGCCGGACTGGCGGCACAAACGTTTGGCCGGGTGCCGAATAAAAATATTGACCTGCCGAAGATAGACGTACCGGTTGTCACGGACGCGCAAAAAGGGATCGTCATCCACTACGTCCCTGCCATGCCCCGCAAAGTGCTGCGCGTTGAGTTCCGCATTGATAACAACACAGCCCAGTTTCGCAGTAAAACCGACGAGCTGGTGACCTACCTGATTGGTAACCGCAGCCCGGGAACCTTATCTGACTGGCTGCAAAAACAGGGGCTGGTGGAAGGGATCCGCGCCGATTCCGATCCCGTGGTAAACGGCAACAGCGGCGTGCTGGCGATCTCCGCCACCCTGACCGACAAAGGTCAGGCCAACCGTGATGAAGTGGTGGCGGCTATCTTTAGCTACCTCTCTTTACTGCGCGAGAAAGGCGTCGATAAGCGCTATTTTGATGAACTGGCGCACGTGCTGGATCTCGATTTCCGTTACCCTTCCATTACCCGCGATATGGATTACGTGGAGTGGCTGGCGGATACCATGATCCGCGTGCCGGTGGCGCACACGCTCGACGCGGTCAATATTGCCGATCGTTATGATGCCGAGGCGGTAAAAGCGCGCCTGGCGATGATGACGCCGCAAAATGCCCGCATCTGGTACATCAGCCCGAACGAACCGCATAACAAGACGGCATACTTTGTTGATGCCCCTTATCAGGTAGACAAAATCAGCGACCAGACCTTCGCCGACTGGCAGAAGAAGGCCGGTGAGATTGCGTTGAAGCTGCCGGAGCTGAACCCCTATATCCCGGATGATTTCTCGCTGATCAAAACGACTAAGGATTATCCGCACCCGGAGCTCATTATTGATGAACCGACGCTGCGCGTGGTGTATACCCCAAGCCGTTATTTTGCGAGCGAGCCAAAGGCCGATGTCAGCGTGGTCCTGCGTAACCCGAAAGCGATGAACAGCGCCAAAAATCAGGTGATGTTCGCGCTCAATGACTATCTGGCCGGTATTGCGCTCGATCAGCTCAGCAACCAGGCGGCCGTGGGCGGGATCAGCTTCTCCACCAACGCCAACAACGGTTTGATGCTTAATGCAAATGGCTATACTCAGCGTCTGCCTCAGCTTTTCAAGGCACTGCTCGAGGGTTACTTCAGCTACACGCCAACGGAAGAGCAGCTTGAGCAGGCTAAATCCTGGTATGCGCAGATGATGGATTCTGCAGAAAAGGGCAAAGCTTACGATCAGGCGCTTATGCCGGCGCAAATGCTGTCGCAAATACCTTATTTCCAGCGTGAAGAACGCCGTGCCTTGCTGCCATCAATCTCATTAAAAGAGGTGCTGGCTTACCGTGACTTGCTAAAAACCAACACGCGCCCGGAGTTTCTTATCGTCGGCAACATGAGCGAAGATCAGGCCAAAACGCTGGCAGAAAATGTTCGCACGCAGCTCGGTTCGAAAGGGGACGAGTGGTGCCGTAACCAGGACGTGCTGGTTGAGAAAAAACAGAATGTGATCTTTGAAAAAGCGGGGAGCAGCACCGATTCCGCGCTGGCCGCGGTGTTTGTGCCAACGGGCTATGATGAATTCGCAAGCTCTGCGCAGAGCGCCGTTCTGGGTCAGATTATTCAGCCGTGGTTCTATAACCAGCTGCGCACAGAAGAGCAGCTTGGCTATGCGGTATTTGCTTTCTCAATGAACGTGGGGCGTCAATGGGGGCTGGGCTTCCTGCTGCAAAGCAGCGACAAACAGCCGGCCTATCTCTGGCACCGCTATCAGGCGTTCTTCCCGCAGGTGGAAGCAAAACTGCGGGCCATGAAGCCGGAAGAGTTTGCTCAGATCCAGCAGGCCGTCATCGCGCAGGTGATGCAGCCGCCGCAGACGCTGGGCGAAGAGGCGTCGCAGCTGAGCAAAGATTTCGATCGCGGTAATCTGAAATTTGATTCGCGTGATAAAGTAGTGGCCGAGATAAAACAGCTGACGCCGCAGAAGGCTGCCGATTTCTTCCATCAGGCCGTGATTAAGCCGCAGGGCATCACTATCCTGTCTCAGGTTTCCGGTAGCCAGAACGGGAAAACGGACTACGTGAACCCTAAAGGCTGGAAAGTCTGGAAGAGCGTCAGCGCGTTGCAGCAATCTATGCCCTGGAGTAAGAAAGAATGACCGATACCGCTGAGTCCCTTGATCCCTTACGTTTACCTCTGCAGGGTGAACGATTGATTGAAGCCTCAGCGGGAACGGGAAAAACCTTCACCATCGCCGCGCTCTATCTGCGCCTGCTGTTAGGGCTTGGCGGTAACGCCGCTTTTCCTCGTCCTTTGAGCGTTGAAGAGCTGCTGGTTGTTACCTTTACCGAGGCCGCCACCGCTGAGCTGCGCGGCCGTATTCGGACCAATATCCACGAACTGCGCATCGCCTGTCTGCGCCAAAGCACGGATAACCCTCTTTACGCGAGCCTTCTGGAAGAGATTGCCGATAAGCAACAGGCAGCCCAGTGGCTGCTCCTCGCAGAAAGGCAGATGGACGAAGCATCCGTCTTCACCATTCACGGTTTTTGCCAGCGCATGCTGAGCCTGAATGCGTTTGAATCCGGCATGCTGTTTGAGCAGCAGCTTATTGAAGATGAATCCGTGCTTCGCTATCAGGCCTGCGCGGATTTCTGGCGTCGCCACTGCTATCCGTTACAGCGGGATATCGCCGAAGCGGTACATGCGTTATGGAAAGGCCCGGAGGCGCTGCTGCGCGCCATCGATCGTTATCTGCAGGGTGAGGCGCCGGTCATCAAATCCCCGCCGCCAGCAGATGAAACCCTGGCCTCGCGGCATGAAAAAATCATCGCGAAAATTGCCGACATCAAGCAAAAGTGGATGGAGTCAGTCGGTGAGATTGACGCCATCCTCGAGAATTCCGGGATCGATCGACGTAAGTTCAATCGCGGCAACCAGGGCAAATGGATCGAGAAAATCAGCGCGTGGGCGCAGGAAGAGACGCGCGGTTACCAGCTCCCGGATGCGCTGGAGAAATTCTCCCGGCGTTTCTTGGTTGAGCGGACCAAAGCCGACGGTATCGTACCTGAACATCCCCTGTTTCTGGCGATTGAAGCCCTGCTGGCGGAGCCCCTGACGCTCAACGATCTGATGATCACTCGCGCCATGACGGAGATCCGCGACGCCGTCGCGCGTGAAAAGCGTCGCCGGGGCGAGCTGGGGTTCGACGATATGCTGAGCCGACTTGATGCGGCGCTGTGCAGTGAAAATGGCGAAGCGCTTGCCGCTGCGATTCGCACCCGCTTCCCGGTGGCGATGATTGACGAATTTCAGGACACCGACCCTCAGCAGTACCGCATTTTCCGCCGTATCTGGCGCCAGCAGCCCGGCACCGCGCTGTTGTTAATCGGCGATCCTAAGCAGGCCATTTACGCCTTCCGCGGTGCGGATATTTTTACCTACATGAAAGCCCGCAGCGAGGTTGACGCGCACTACACGCTCGACACCAACTGGCGCTCTTCTCCCGGCATGGTGGAAAGCGTCAATGCGCTCTTCAGCCGCATGGATACGGCGTTTATGTTCCGGGAGATCCCTTTCCAGCCGGTCAAGTTCGCCCCTAAAAATACCGCGTTGCGCTTCGAGTTTAATGGCGAAACTCAGCCAGCCATGAACTTCTGGCTACTTGATGGGGAAGGCTGGGGCGTCGCGGACTATCAAAATGCTATGGCCCAGCACTGTGCGGCGCAAATTAGGGACTGGCTCAGCGCAGGCGCGCGCGGCGATGCGCTGCTGTGGAAGGAGAATAAACCAGCCCCGGTAAAGGCATCCGATATCACGGTGCTGGTGCGCAGCCGTCAGGAGGCCGCGCTTATCCGCGACGCCCTGACGCTACTGAATATACCGTCCGTCTACCTCTCCAACCGCGACAGCGTTTTTGAAACGCTGGAAGCCCTCGAGATGCTATGGCTGCTGCAGGCTGTGCTAGCCCCGGAGCGTGAAAGCACGCTCCGCAGCGCCTTAGCGAGCGCGATGCTCGGGCTGAACGCGCGTGACATTGATGCGCTTAATACTGACGAATCCGCGTGGGATGCCGTGGTAGAAGAGTTTGTGCGCTACCGTGAAAAATGGCAGAAGCGCGGCGTGATGGCGATGGTGCGCGAGCTCATGGCACAGCGTCACATTGCGGAAAACATGCTGGCGACAGCGGGCGGCGAGCGCCGTCTGACCGATATTTTGCACATCAGCGAGCTGCTCCAGGAAGCGGGTACGCAGCTGGAGAGCGAGCATGCTCTGGTGCGCTGGCTGGCACAGCAGATTGCCGACCCGAACAGCAATTCCTCCAGCCAGCAGATGCGCCTCGAGAGCGATAAACATCTGGTGCAGATCGTCACCATTCACAAGTCGAAAGGCCTGGAGTATCCGCTGGTCTGGCTGCCGTTTATCGCTAATTATCGCGTGCAGGACCAGGCTTTTTATCACGATCGCGAGTCGTTCGAAGCGGTACTCGACCTCAGCAACGCGGAGTCCAGCGTCGAGCTGGCCGAAGCGGAACGTCTCGCGGAAGACCTGCGCCTGCTATATGTGGCGCTGACCCGTTCGGTCTGGCACTGTTCCCTGGGCGTCGCGCCGCTGTTCAGGCGCCGTGGCGAAAAGAGCGGAGAGAGTGATTTTCATCTGAGCGCGCTGGGGCGGCTTATTCAGCGCGGCGAGCCTAAAGATGCCGCAGGGCTGCGCCAGTGCATCGAATCAATTTGCTCAGAGCATGTTGCCCTGCATATTCCCTCCCAGCCCGACAGCAGCCGCTGGCAGACGCCGGAGCAGGGAGAGTCAGCGCTGCATGCCCGCGAGGTGGCTCGCACAATCGCTGACGACTGGCGCGTCACCAGTTACTCCGGTTTACAGCAGCACGGACAGAGTATTGCGCAGGATCTGATGCCAAAACTGGACGTGGATGCCGCAGGGGCCGGGAGCGTGCCCGTCGAGCCGGCGCTCACGCCGCATCAGTTTCCGCGCGGCGCCTCGCCGGGCACGTTTTTGCACAGCCTGTTTGAAGAGCTGGATTTTACCCAACCGGTATCAGAAGAGTGGGTGCTGAAGATGTTACAGAGCGGCGGCTACGACGCACAGTGGCAGCCGGTTCTCACTGAATGGATCCGCGCTGTTCTGCACGCGCCGCTCACGGCGCAGGGGATCTCGCTAAGCCAGCTGACCGCCAAAGATAAGCAGGTGGAGATGGAGTTTTACCTCCCCATCGCCAGCCTGCTCAGGGCCGAGGCGCTTGATGCGCTGATCCGCGAGTACGATCCGTTATCCGCCGGGTGTCCGCCGCTGAATTTTCGCCAGGTGCAGGGGATGCTGAAAGGCTTTATCGACCTGGTTTTCCGCCACGATGGGCGCTACTACCTGCTGGATTACAAATCGAACTGGCTGGGGGCAAACAGCGAAGCTTATACCCAGCAGGCAATGGCCTCAGCGATGCAAATGCATCGCTACGATCTGCAGTATCAGCTTTACACCCTGGCACTGCACCGTTACCTGCGCCATCGCATGGCCGATTATCGCTATGAAGATCATTTTGGCGGCGTCATTTACCTGTTTCTGCGCGGCGTGGATGCTAACGACCCGCGTTCGGGTATCTTCAGCACCCGTCCGGCTGCGGAGTTGATTGAAAAGATGGATAACCTGTTTGCTGCAAGCACGGAGGAAGTAGCATGACGATGCAGGCGCTACTGCTGGACGCAATTGAACAACGTGCACTTCGCCACCTGGACGTACAATTTGCCATGATGGTGGCGGGCGAAGAGCCTGCCGTCATGCTTGCCGCGGCGATCCTGAGTAAAGATGCGGGAGAAGGGCATGTCTGTCTGCCGCTTTCACGTCTGGTGGTGGATGAGAAAATGCCGCCGGCTTTACAGGCGTGTTTCGCGCTTCTGGGTGAGGCAGTGGACTGGCAAGAAATATTACTCCGCTCGCCCGCCGTCAGCAGCGCCGATACCGGTACGCCAATGATTTTGACGGGTGAACGTTTGTATCTGAACCGGCTGTGGCGTAACGAACTGACGGTGGCGCGCTTCTTCAGCGAGACCAATGCTCCGCTCCCGTGCGATGAAGCACTGCTCCGGCAAACGCTGGATACGCTGTTTACCTCTGACGACGAGACAGACTGGCAGAAAGTGGCGGCAGCAGTGGCGTTAACGCGGCGGATATCGGTGATTTCGGGCGGGCCGGGCACCGGTAAAACGACCACCGTGGCAAAGCTGCTTGCCGCGCTGATTCAGTTATCGGGTGAGCAAAAGTGTCGTATCCGCCTGGCGGCACCCACCGGTAAAGCGGCTGCACGTCTGACGGAGTCGTTAGGCGGCGCGCTGCAAAAACTGCCGCTTACCGGGGAGCGGCTTGCGCTTTTCCCTAACGAAGCCAGCACGCTGCACCGCTTGCTCGGCGCGCAGCCGGGTAGCCAGCGTCTGCGCTACCATGCCGGTAACCCGCTGCATCTGGATGTGCTGGTGGTTGATGAAGCGTCGATGATTGACCTGACGATGATGTCGCGTTTGATTGATGCGTTGCCGCCGCACGCGCGCGTCATTTTCCTCGGCGACCGCGATCAGCTTGCCTCCGTTGAGGCCGGGGCCGTGCTGGGCGATATCTGCACCTATGCCAGCCTGGGGTATACTGCTGAACGCGCTGAGGAGCTGGCGCGCCTGACCGGATGTTCGCTCGCGGCTGAAAACCATTTACTTGCGGGGGCGCTGCGCGACAGCCTGTGTCTGCTGCAAAAAAGCTACCGTTTTGGCAGCGACTCCGGCATTGGTCAGCTTGCGGCGGCGGTGAACCGGGGCGACCGGCACGCTACCTGTGCGGTATTTGACGGTACCTTTACCGATATTGAGAAAAAATCGCTGCAAACCGGGGAAGAGTATCAGGCGATGCTGGATGACGCCCTGCTGGGGTACCAACATTTTCTGACGGGCGTACAGCAGCAAAGCACGCCGGAGCAGGTCATTGCCGCGTTTGGCGAATACCAGCTGCTCTGCGCGTTGAGGGAAGGGCCCTTTGGCGTCAGCGGCCTGAACGACAGGCTGGAACAGCTGCTGGCGCAAAAGCGTAAAATCAACCGTACTCCGCACTCGCGTTGGTATGAAGGCCGGCCGGTGATGATCTCCCGCAACGACAGCGCGCTGGGGTTGTTTAACGGGGATATCGGGATTGCGCTCGATCGCGGGCAGGGGCTCCGCGTCTGGTTCCAGATGCCGGACGGTAGCGTGAAGTCCTTCCAGCCGAGCCGTTTGCCCGAGCATGAAACTGCCTGGGCGATGACGGTGCATAAATCCCAGGGTTCTGAGTTTAACCATGCGGCACTTATCCTGCCCACACAGCTTTCCCCCGTCGTTACCCGCGAGCTGATCTATACCGCCATTACGCGCGCGCGTCAGCGCCTGTCGCTGTATACCGATGAACGGGTGCTGGTACAGGCGATTGCCACCCGCACGGAACGCCGAAGCGGGCTGAGCGCGATATTTGACTCCCTCTGAACGACGCCGGCAAAGGAAGGATTACCCCAGGTCGGCCATCAGCACTTTCGAACGGCGCTGATAGTTGTACATCTCTTTCTTCGTTTCCGGCAGAGAATCAATATCCACCGGCGTGAACCCGCGCTCCTGGAACCAGTGAATGCTGCGCGTCGTCAGGACGAACAGCTTGCTCAGCCCCATCTGACGCGCCTGTGCCGCCACGCGCTCAAGCAGCATTTCGCCGCGTGAAGAGCTGCGGTAATCCGGGTGCACCGCCACGCAGGCCATTTCTCCGATTTTCTCTTCCGGGAACGGATAGAGGGCGGCGCAGGCAATGGTCAGGTTATCGCGCTGGATAATGGTGAATTTGTCGATCTCCATCTCCAGCTGCTCGCGGGAGCGACGAACCAGAATACCCTGCTGTTCCAGCGGACGGATCAGTTCCAGAATGCCGCCGATATCGTTGATGGTCGCGCGGCGAATCTGCTCCGCACTTTCCATCACAATCTGGGTGCCAATACCGTCGCGGGAGAACAGCTCCTGCAGCAGAGCTCCGTCTTCCTGATAGCTAATCAGGTGACTACGGCGCACGCCGCTGCGGCAGGCCTTCACGGCGCCACGCAGGAAGCGGACGGTGCCGGAGTGGTAATCCCCTTCGGCTTCCAGCGCTTCAACGCGGGCCTGCGCTTCATTCGGGAAGAGTTCCGGCACAATTACCCCTTCATCGTTTACGACGCCCTGGGAGGAGCAAAACCCAATCATTTTTTCCGCCTTCAGCTTGATCGCCAACTGGGTGGCAATCTCTTCGGACGTCAGGTTAAAGCTTTCACCGGTTACGGAAACCGCCACCGGTCCCATCAGGACAATGGCACCGCTGTCGAGCTGACGGTGAATGGCCTCTTCATCAATACGACGAATGCGGCCGCTGTGGCAGTAATCCACGCCATCGTCCACGCCGAGCGGCTGGGCAATGATAAAGTTGCCGCTCACGACGTTGATATGCGCGCCCTGTAGCGGCGTGTTGTTCAGGCTCATCGACAGGCGAGCGGTGATATCCAGCTGCAGCAGACCCGCCGCCTGCTTCACCAGCTCCAGGGTTTTGGCATCCGTGACGCGGGTATGTTTGTGGTAAATCGGCTCGTGGTGGTGAGCGGCCAGGTTGGCGTCGATCTGCGGGCGCGCGCCATAGACCACCACCAGGCGGATCCCGAGGCTGTGCAGCAGGCCAATGTCATTGACGATGCTGGAAAAATTTTCATGCTCAATGGCTTCGCCGCCCAGCATGATGACGAACGTTTTTCCCCGGTGGGCGTTGATATAGGGAACAGAATGGCGGAATCCCTGGACCAGTTCGGTTCTACGTTCCTTCACCATGGCACAACCCTTAATGAATGTTTATTCTTAATTTATGTATTTTTATTCGATTGTGGGCGCGTGTGCAAGTGCAAATTTTCTGCGACCTACAGAAATTAATAAGTAATCCGTGCGTTAACGTATGATTGTTTACCCTTTTATAGATGACAGTTTATGCGTCATTCGTTAAAGTTTTCGGTCAATCTGCACTTTTGTATATCAGTTTGTTTTCTTGCTCGGGAGAAGCATGTCGGGATCCAATTCAGCAATAAGCCGCCGCCGTTTGTTAAAAGGGGCCGGGGCAATGTGGTTGCTTAGCGTCAGCCAGGTCGGTCTTGCCGCCACGAGTCAGGTGGTGGCGGTGCGCGTCTGGCCGTCGTCGACCTATACGCGCGTGACGGTTGAATCCAATCGCGTGCTGAAATATAAGCAATTTGCCCTCAGCAACCCTGAACGCGTGGTGGTGGATCTCGAAGGGGTGAACCTCAACTCCGTGCTGAAAGGCATGGCGGCGCAGATCCGCGGTGACGATCCGTTTATTAAATCGGCGCGCGTCGGGCAGTTTGATCCGCAAACCGTGCGCATGGTGTTTGAGCTTAAGCAGAACGTTAAGCCGCAGCTGTTCGCCCTGGCGCCCGTCGCGACGTTTAAAGAGCGTCTGGTGATGGATCTTTACCCGGCGAATGCGACGGATATTCAGGATCCGCTTCTCGCCCTGCTGGAGGATTACAACAAAGGCGATCTTCAGCGTCAGGTGCCGCCTGCGCAAAGCGGCCCGCAGCCGGGGAAAGCAGGGCGCGATCGTCCGATTGTGATCATGCTCGATCCCGGCCACGGCGGCGAAGACTCCGGTGCGGTGGGGAAATACCATACGCGTGAAAAAGATGTGGTGCTGCAAATTGCCCGTCGTCTGAAGGCGTTAATTGATAAAGAGGGCAATATGCGCGCCTACATGACGCGCAATGAGGATGTCTTTATCCCGCTGAAGGTGAGGGTGGCGAAAGCGCAGAAGCAGCGTGCCGATCTGTTCGTCTCGATCCATGCGGATGCCTTTACCAGCCGCCAGCCGAGCGGCTCGTCGGTGTTTGCGCTCTCAACCAAGGGCGCGACCAGTACCGCGGCGCGATACCTTGCGGACACCCAGAACGCCTCGGACCTGATCGGTGGCGTGAGCAAAAGCGGCGACCGCTACGTCGACCACACCATGTTCGACATGGTGCAGTCCCTGACCATTAACGACAGCCTGAAGTTTGGTAAAGCGGTGCTGGGCAAGCTGGGGAACATCAATAAGCTGCACAAAAACAGCGTTGAGCAGGCCGGGTTTGCGGTGCTGAAGGCACCGGATATCCCGTCCATTCTGGTAGAAACCGCGTTTATCAGTAACGTTGAAGAAGAGCGTAAGCTCAAGACGGCAAAGTTCCAGCAGGAGGTGGCGGAGTCGATTCTGGCGGGGATACGGGCGTATTTCTCAGACGGGGCGACGCTGGCGCGGCGCGGGTAGGTTTTTAGCCGGGTGAAATGCCCGGCAAATTCACAAACGGCAGATACAAAAAAACACCCTTAAGGGTGTTTATTGTTTTTAGAAGTGTTGGTTGCGGGGGCCGGATTTGAACCGACGACCTTCGGGTTATGAGCCCGACGAGCTACCAGGCTGCTCCACCCCGCGTCACCGTACTGCTTATACTTCATCAAATTTTAATTGGTTGCGGGGGCCGGATTTGAACCGACGACCTTCGGGTTATGAGCCCGACGAGCTACCAGGCTGCTCCACCCCGCGTCCGTGGAAGCGCACTATACTCGGATAGGTTTGTGATGCAACCCCTTTTTCACATAAATCATTAACTTTGTATGTAAAGTGAACGGCATTGCGACATTTAGACTATTTTTTGCTCTGAATTTGCCAAAGGGCATGCGATCGCATTTCATTCGCTTTGTCGGTTTGTTATCTTCATCACGCGGAAATGGGCAACTTAAAGACGAGATATAATGAAAGGACGTTGGGCGAAGTATCTTATGGCGGGCGCAATGGTAGCGATTCTTGCGGCCTGTTCTTCCAAACCGACCGATCGCGGTCAGCAGTATAAAGACGGGAAGTTATCCCAGCCTTTCTCTTTAGTTAATCAGCCTGACGCCGTTGGCGCGCCGATCAACGCCGGTGATTTCTCCGAGCAGGTCTACCAGATCCGCAACGCGTCGCCGCGTCTGTATAGCGCACAGAACAATGTTTATAGCGCGGTACAGGACTGGCTGAAGGCGGGCGGCGATACGCGCAACATGCGCCAGTTTGGTATTGATGCCTGGCAAATGGAAGGGGCGGATAACTACGGCAACGTCCAGTTCACCGGCTATTACACGCCCGTGGTTCAGGCGCGACACACGCGCCAGGGCGAGTTCCAGTACCCTATCTACCGTATGCCGCCAAAACGCGGCCGTCTGCCGTCCCGCGCCGAAATCTACGCCGGTGCGCTGAGCGAAAACTACGTCCTGGCCTACAGCAACTCCCTGATGGATAATTTCATCATGGACGTGCAGGGCAGCGGTTACATTGATTTTGGCGACGGTTCACCGCTTAACTTCTTCAGCTATGCCGGGAAAAACGGCCATGCCTACCGCAGCATCGGTAAGGTGCTGATTGACCGCGGCGAAGTGAAAAAAGAAGATATGTCGATGCAGGCGATCCGCGAGTGGGGCGAAAAGCACAGTGAAGCCGAGGTGCGCGAGCTGCTGGAGCAGAACCCATCGTTCGTCTTCTTCAAGCCGCAAAACTTCGCGCCGGTGAAAGGGGCCAGCGCCGTGCCGCTGATTGGCCGCGCGTCGGTGGCATCGGATCGTTCTATCATTCCTGCGGGTACCACGCTGCTGGCGGAAGTCCCTCTGCTCGACAACAACGGCAAGTTCAACGGCAAATATGAGCTGCGTCTGATGGTAGCCCTGGATGTGGGCGGAGCGATTAAGGGCCAGCACTTTGATATCTATCAGGGCATTGGCCCGGATGCCGGTCACCGTGCAGGCTGGTATAACCACTACGGACGCGTATGGGTGCTGAAGGCCGCGCCGGGCACCGGAAACGTATTCAGCGGCTGATTGTGGTATTCTGAGCGCAATACGGATTACTGTTCAGGGTGAGGAAAACCTCACCCTTTTTACATCTGAGGTTTTATGTCTGTGGTAATCAGCGATGCCTGGCGCCAGCGTTTTGGCGGCACGGCACGTCTCTATGGTGAAAAAGCCCTACAGCTGTTTGCGGATGCGCACGTCTGCGTCGTGGGCATTGGCGGTGTCGGCTCCTGGGCGGCGGAAGCGCTGGCGAGAACCGGGATTGGCGCAATCACGCTGATTGATATGGATGACGTTTGTGTGACCAACACTAACCGTCAGATCCACGCCCTGCGTGATAACGTCGGCCTGGCGAAGTCCGAGGTGATGGCGGAGCGCATTCGTCTCATCAATCCGGAGTGTCGGGTGACGGTGATCGACGACTTTGTGACGGCAGATAACGTCGCGGAGTACATGAGCAAAGGCTACAGCTATGTGATTGACGCCATCGACAGCGTGCGGCCTAAAGCGGCGCTGATCGCATACTGCCGTCGTTACAAGGTGCCGCTGATCACGACCGGCGGCGCGGGCGGGCAAATCGATCCCACGCAGATCCAGGTTGCCGATCTGGCGAAAACCATTCAGGATCCGCTGGCTGCCAAGCTGCGTGAACGCCTGAAGAGCGACTTCAATGTGGTGAAGAACAGCAAGGGCAAGCTGGGCGTCGACTGCGTGTTCTCCACCGAAGCGCTGGTCTACCCGCAGGCGGATGGTTCAGTTTGTGCGATGAAAAGCACGGCGGAAGGGCCAAAACGCATGGACTGCGCGTCAGGCTTTGGAGCGGCCACCATGGTAACCGCCTCTTTTGGCTTTGTGGCGGTCTCTCACGCCCTGAAGAAGATGATGGCGAAGGCGGAACGTCAGGCCTGAGCCTGACGTGCGGCGTCCAGCACCGCGTCGCTGAGCGCGATCAGGCCCTGACCGCGCGAGGCGCTAAGCTGCGCGCGCAGCCCCAGCTCGTCGAACAGCGCCAGCGGCGAGCGCGTTAACAATTCCGCCGCGCTTTTCCCCTCAATGGCGGTTAACAGGACCGCCAGCAGGCCCCGGACGATGCGCCCTTCGCTGTCGCCGAAGAAATGCAGCTTCTCGCCGGAGACGCTCACGCCCAGCCAGACGCGGTTTTCACAGCCCGCAATCTCTTTCGCCTGCGCTTTAAGATCGTCGGAAAGAGCTGGGAGCTGTTTACCCAGCAGGATCAGCTGACGATATTTATCTTCCCACTGCTGGAGCGGGGCGAAGGTCTGTTTTAAGGTCTCTTCAGTGATGACCGTGCCAAACGGATGTCCGGCTAAAGCAGCGCTAGTCATTAATCCACCAGTATTTCAAGGGCGCGGTCAATGGCGCTAACCAGCGCATCGACATCGCTTTGGGTATTATACGGCGCAAACGAGGCGCGCAGCGTACCGCTGACGCCGAGCGCCGCCAGCAGCGGCTGGGCGCAGTGCTGTCCGGCGCGCAGGGCAATGCCGTACCCGGCCAGCAGCGTCACCATATCGCTATGATGCACACCAGCAAAATCAAAGGCGAGCAGGCTGGAATCCTGAACGCGGAACGAGCGGAAACCCGGGCGTTTTTTCAGTTCTTCCTCAGCCAGCGTCGCCAGCCCTCGGCTCCAGCTTTCCGCCTGAACCACGTCCGTTTCCGCCAGCCATTCAAGTGCGGCGCTCAGGCCGATGACCCCGGCCACGTTCGGCGTGCCCGCTTCCAGACGGTAAGGCACCTCCTGCGTTTTAAAACCGTCGAAGGTCACTTCGGTAATCATTTTGCCGCCGCCGAGCCACGGCGTCATTTTTGCCAGCAGTTCTGGCTTACCGTACAGCGCGCCAATCCCGGTTGGCCCGTAGAGTTTGTGCCCGGAGAAGGCGTAGAAGTCGATATCCAGCGCCTGCACATCAGCGGGGAAATGAACCACGCCCTGAGCACCGTCGACCATCACCACCACGCCGCTGGCATGGGCAATCTCAATGGCGCGAGCCAGATCCGGACAGCCGCCGGTGACGTTGGACATCTGCCCCAGCGCCAGAATACGGCTGCGGGGGGTAATCAGCTCAGGGAGACGGGCCACGTCAGGCAGAAAGTCTGCACTCAACGGGAGCTTAATAACGCGCGCGCCCGTTTGCTCAGCCACCATCAGCCACGGCACCAGGTTAGCGTGGTGCTCTGCTTCGCTGACAATGATCTCGTCCCCTGGCTGCAGCAGCGGGCGGGCATAGCACTGGGCCACCATATTGATGGCTTCAGTCGTACCGCGCGTCCAGACGATATTTTTCCCGCTTTCGGCATTGATCAGGCGTGCAACCTGATCGCGTGCGGCTTCATAGCGCGCGGTCAGGCGCTGCGCTTCGGCAAACTGGCTGCGATGTACGTTGCCGGCGCTCAGGCTGTAGAACTGCTGCGTGGCCTCGATCACCGCCTGGGGCTTCAGGGCCGTGGCGGCGCTATCAAGATAAATACCGGCATCGGCCAGCGCCGGAAACTGTGCGCGAAACTGCGCAGGACTGAAAGCGTTCATGGAATTCCTCGTGTCGATAGAGAGATCGTCGCGCAATTTCAGCGGCAGGGCAAGGAGGTTGATATCTATCAGATTTGTCTGCTTATCCTGGCGACCTCGAAAAAGCAGGTTATGCTAAATAGTGTTAGGCGGATGTTTTAGCCTGTTATAAATCGAGGTTTGAATAGCATTAATTGCTAAAGGAGAATAATCATGAATAAGACAGCTGCAATCATTTCTGCCTGTGCGTTTACTTTTGCCCTGAGCGCCTGTTCTGGTAACAACTACGTGATGCACACAAACGATGGTCGTTCTATCGTTTCGGAAGGGAAACCGACTACCGATAACGATACCGGGATGATTTCGTACAAAGATGCTAATGGGAACAAGCAGCAGATCAACCGCACGGACGTGAAAGAGATGAAAGAGATCGAGCATTAACCGATCGCAGGCGAAAAAAAAGCACCGCAAATTGGCGGTGCTACATTAATCACTATGGACAGACAGGGTAAATGTACAGGAAGTGAAAAATTGGTAGCGTTGCTACCGTGGTCTGAATCGCAGACCAATTGCAAACACAACAACACAACATCACAACCGTAAGCCAAAAGCCCTTCAGAACACGCATTCCGAAAAAAGCTCTTCGTTCCGGCTCAGGAAGTGCCGCCACTATAGGTATTTGCTGGTAGTTCCTCAACGGACAAATTATAATGGCTCAGATAAAAAAAACTAATAGGTTAAACGTTGTTTCCTGTTTGTTAAATTCCGTTAACATCTAAGCCAGATAACCATGTCAAAGCGATTGCCACCCCTTAATGCATTACGCGTTTTTGATGCAGCAGCACGTCACCTGAGCTTCACCCGTGCGGCAGATGAGCTTTTTGTGACACAGGCCGCAGTAAGTCACCAAATCAAGTCCCTGGAGGATTTCCTGGGCCTTAAGCTGTTCCGCCGACGCAATCGTTCCTTGCTGTTGACCGAAGAGGGGCAGAGCTATTTTCAGGATATTAAAGAGATTTTTTCCCAGCTCACGGAAGCCACGCGTAAGCTGCAGGCCCGCAGTGCAAAAGGTGCCTTGACTGTTAGTTTATTGCCCAGTTTTGCCATTCAGTGGTTGGTGCCAAGACTCTCAAGCTTTAACTCAGCTTATCCGGGGATCGACGTTCGAATCCAGGCGGTGGATCGTCAGGAAGACAAGCTGGCCGATGATGTGGATGTCGCCATTTTTTATGGTCGCGGCAACTGGCCGGGCTTGCGTGTCGAGAAATTATACGCAGAATATCTGCTGCCGGTCTGTTCGCCTCTGCTTTTAACAGGCGACAAGGCGCTGAAAACACCCGCTGACCTGGCGCAGCATACGCTTTTACATGATGCCTCTCGCCGCGACTGGCAAACTTATACCCGTCAATTAGGTCTTAGTCATATAAACGTGCAGCAGGGCCCCATTTTTAGCCATAGTGCGATGGTGCTACAGGCTGCCATTCACGGACAGGGCGTGGCGTTGGCGAACAACGTGATGGCGCAGTCCGAAATTGAGGCAGGCCGTCTGGTTTGCCCTTTTAATGATGTACTGGTCAGCAAGAATGCATTTTATCTGGTTTGTCATGACAGTCAGGCAGAACTGGGTAAAATAGCCGCCTTCCGGCAGTGGATACTGGCGAAAGCGGCAAGCGAGCAAGAAAAATTCCGCTTCAGGTATGAACAATAACGTTTGTGTGCCGGGCACGCATTAATTCAGGACTTAAACATGACCAGCCGATTCATGCTGATTTTTGCCGCGGTGAGTGGCTTTATTTTTGTTGCACTGGGCGCCTTTGGCGCGCACGTATTGAGCAAGTCTTTGGGCGCCGTCGAGATGGGCTGGATCCAGACCGGCCTTGAATACCAGGCGTTTCATACGCTGGCTATTTTTGGGCTGGCGGTGGCGATGCAGCGCCGGATAAGCATCTGGTTTTACTGGAGTAGCGTATTTATGGCGCTGGGTACCGTGCTGTTTAGCGGTAGCCTTTACTGTCTGGCCCTCTCGCATTTGCGCCTGTGGGCGTTTGTTACACCTGTCGGCGGCGTGAGCTTCCTGGCGGGTTGGGTATTAATGTTTATCGGAGCTATCCGTCTGAAACGCAAGGGCGTTGTTCATGAATAAGGTTGTTTTATATTGTCGCCCGGGGTTTGAGAAAGAGTGCGCCGCGGAAATTACCGATAAAGCGGCGAAGCGCGAAGTCTTCGGCTTTGCTCGCGTAAAAGAAAATGCGGGCTATGTGGTATTCGAGTGTTATCAGCCTGAAGACGCCGACAAGCTGGCGCGCGAGCTGCCGTTCAGCTCGCTGATCTTCGCCCGCCAGATGTTCGTCGCGGGTGAGTTGCTGAAAGATCTTCCGCCGGAAGATCGCATCACGCCGATTGTGGGCATGCTGCAGGGCGTGGTGGAGAAGGGCGGCGACCTGCGCGTTGAGGTTGCCGATACCAACGAAAGCAAAGAGCTGATGAAGTTTTGCCGTAAGTTCACCGTGCCGCTGCGCGCAGCGCTGCGTGACGCGGGCATACTGACAAACTACGAAACGCCGAAGCGTCCGGTGGTGCATATCTTCTTTATCGCACCGGGCTGCTGCTATGCGGGCTATTCGTACACCAATAACAATTCGCCATTCTTTATGGGCATCCCGCGCCTGAAGTTCCCGGCAGATGCGCCGAGCCGTTCAACCCTGAAGCTGGAAGAGGCGTTTCACGTCTTTATCCCGGCAGATGAGTGGGACGAGCGTCTGGCTAACGGCATGTATGCCGTCGACCTTGGCGCGTGCCCGGGCGGCTGGACCTATCAGCTGGTGAAACGCAACATGTGGGTGTCGTCTGTGGATAACGGTCCAATGGCGCAAAGCCTGATGGACACAGGGCAGGTCACCTGGCTGCGAGAAGACGGTTTCCGCTATCGCCCAACCCGCAACAACATCTCGTGGATGGTGTGCGACATGGTGGAGAAGCCGGCGAAAGTGGCCGCGCTGATGGCCTCCTGGCTGGTGAACGGCTGGTGCCGTGAGACCATTTTCAACCTCAAGCTGCCGATGAAAAAGCGCTACGAGGAGGTATCCCAGAACCTGGCCTATATTCAGGCACAGCTGGATGAGCACGGTATTAACGTGGAGATCCAGGCGCGTCAGTTGTACCACGACCGCGAAGAGGTGACGGTACACATCCGTCGCTGGTGGGCGGCTGTAGGGGGACGTCGCGACGAGCGATAGTGCGTGCTTTGTTTTGCCCGGTGGCGCTGCGCTTACCGGGCCTACAAAACGGTGTTGACGTTTTAACGTTCTAACCGCAACTGCTGTAAATTCCCGTCCAGCTGTAAATCCGTCTGTAGCGTCGCCACCTCGCGGCAGATAAACGCCATCTCTTTATGCGCCTCCAGCTTCTTGCGCCACTTTTCAGGCACCTCATCCAGACGGGCGTAAATCCCTTCCAGACTCTGAAAATCGGTCAGCAACTGGGCGGCGCTCTTTGGTCCAATACCGGCGACACCCGGAACCTTAGAGCTGCTGATGCCTGCCAGACCCCAATAATCCGGCAGTTGCTCAGGCGAGACGCCGAACTCGCTGGCAATAAACGGCGCGTCCAGCCAGCGTTTTTGAAAATAGTCGCGAATGCGGATAGTTGGGGAGAGCAGCTGGCAGTAGCCTTTGTCAGTTGAAACGATAGTGGCCTGATGCCCGGCACTTGCCACTTTTACGGCCAGGGTGGCCGCGAGATCGTCGGCTTCATTGCCCTGTGCACCCCAGCAGGGGACGCCGCGCTGCTCAAAGGCGGCACGCAGGGTGGGCATTTCGGCATGGAGATCGTCCGGCATCGGCGCGCGTCCAGCCTTGTAGTCGGGCAGGCGCTGATGTCGCCAGCCGCTGTTGCGCGCTTCGTCATCAAACACGGCCACGACGTGCGTCGGCTCGCTGTGGCGAATAAGCTGCTCCAGCGCGTGCAGGCAGGTGTCCTTGCAGGGCGTGCCTTGTACCGCATGGATTCGGCGAATCAGATTGAGCGCGTCGACGATAAGCAAATGAACAGCCACAGATATTCTCCCTTAAATCTAATGGGTAAAGGGTATCACTGTCGGCAGGATGAAACGAATAGCGTGAGGGAAAACAGGAAGAAGCCTCGCAAAACGAGGCTTCCTGAGAGGCTTAATCGCAGGTTACGATCTTCATCGCCAGGCCGCCGCGAGAGGTTTCGCGGTATTTGGCGTTCATATCTTTACCGGTTTCGTACATGGTTTCGATAACTTTATCGAGACAGACGCGCGGCTCACTGGTGCGGCGCAGCGCCATACGCGCCGCGTTCACCGCCTTGACGGAGGCGATGGCGTTACGCTCGATGCACGGCACCTGTACCTGTCCGGCAACCGGATCGCAGGTTAGCCCCAGGTTATGTTCCATGCCGATTTCCGCAGCGATGCAGACCTGCGCCGGGCTTGCGCCCAACAGTTCCGCCAGGCCTGCTGCCGCCATGGAGCACGCCACGCCGACTTCACCCTGACAGCCTACTTCCGCACCGGAAATGGAGGCGTTCATTTTATACAGAGAACCAATCGCGCTGGCGACCAGCAGGTAGCGCGCCAGGGAGTTAGCGTTCACTTCACGGATAAACTTGTCGTAGTACGCTAGCACGGCCGGAACGATACCGCAGGCACCGTTGGTTGGCGCCGTGACGACGCGGCCCCCTGCGGCGTTCTCTTCGTTCACCGCCAGGGCGAACATGTTGATCCAGTCGACGACGGCCATCGGGTCCGTTGTCGTTTTGTCGGTGCTCACCAGCATACGACGCAGCGCCGCCGCACGACGCGGTACGCGAAGCTTGCCCGGCAGAACGCCTTCGGTGGTGATCCCGCGCTCAATGCCGCCGCGCATCACTTCCCAGACGCTAGCGAAGTGCTGTTCCAGCTCCTCTTTGCTGTGAAGGGCCAGCTCGTTTTTCATCATCAGGCCGGAGAGGGAAAGCCCCGTCTCCTGGCAGTGGCGCTGGAGATCTGCCGCGGTTTTGTACGGATACGGCACCTCAACAGAAGAGGTGGTGGTTTGACCAAAGTGGTCTTCGTCGACGATAAAGCCGCCGCCGATGGAGTAATACGTCTGGCTGTAAACCGCTTTGTCGCCGGCCAGCGCGGTAATGCGCATGCCGTTTTCGTGCAGCGACAGGTTGTCCGCATGGAAATTCATGCAGTGGTCAACCGGGAATTCAACCTCATGCTCACCGTTTGCCAGCAGCAAACGACCGTGGGTGTTCACGTCCTGGATGAAGCCAGGGATCGCGTCAATATCAACGGTATCCGGCAGATTTCCTGCCAGGCCCATGATAATGGCGATATCGGTATGGTGGCCTTTCCCGGTCAGGGAAAGCGAGCCGTACACATCGACAACCACGCGGGTGATGTCGTGCAGAATGCCGCGTGCAATCAAGTCATCCGTGAACTGCTTACCGGCTTTCATTGGTCCGACGGTGTGAGAGCTGGAAGGACCAATACCGATTTTGAAAATATCGAATACGCTAATCATGATGCGTCCATTGCTTTCAGTCAGAGGGGGAGGAGTGCGCCGCCGAAGGCGGCGCGGGCGTTCATCAGAACATGGTGTACAGGGAGTAGAAGATCGCAGAGATAGCGATAAGGCCCATGATAACCACAAACACGTTGCTGACCTGGCCGCTGTACTTGCGCATGGCAGGCACTTTCTGAATCGCGTACATCGGCATCAGGAACAGAATCATCGCGATAACCGGGCCACCCAGGGTTTCAATCATGCCCAGGATGCTTGGGTTCAGGGTCGCTACCGCCCAGGTGGTGAGCAGCATGAACAGTGCAGTGATTTTGTTCAGCTTGTTGATTTCAATGCTCTTGCCTTTACCGCGCAGAGATTTAATCACCATACCGTTAAAGCCTTCACGCGCACCCAGGTAGTGGCCCAGGAAGGATTTGGTGATGGCGATCATCGCGATGATCGGTGCCATCCACGCAATCAGCGGTGCGTTAAAGTGGTTCGCCAGGTAAGACAGAATAGAGATGTTCTGTTCTTTCGCTGCCGCCAGATCCGCCGGGGAGAGGCTCAGTACGCAGCTGAAGACGAAGAACATCACGGTCAGCACCATCATCACGTGAGCGCGGGCCAGGATGCTGGAGCACTTCTTCTCTGCACCATTACCGTACTCTTCGCGTTTCGCCACGGCGAAAGAGGAGATGATTGGCGAGTGGTTGAAGGAGAAGACCATTACCGGGATCGCCAGCCACAGGGTCATCAGCAGGCCGTTACCGGTCGCAGACGCGCTGCTCAGGGACAGGGTTTCCAGCGCTGCACCGTTCCACTGTGGGATCAGGTAGCAGGCCAGCAGCATCAGCGCAGCCACAAACGGGAAGACCAGCACGCTCATGGCCTTAACAATCATCTGCTCGCCGAAGCGCACGATGGTCATCATGCCGACGATCAGGATCAGAGACAGAATGGCACGCGGTGGCGGCGTCATGTGCAGCTGGTGCGTCATGAAGCTTTCAACGGTGTTGGTGATCGCCACGCTGTAGACGAGCAGGATTGGGTAAATCGCGAAGAAGTAGAGCAGGGTAATCAGTTTACCTGCGCCAACGCCGAAATGTTCTTCAACCACTTCGGTGATGTCTTCGCCCGGGTTTTTACCGGACAGCACGAAGCGGGTCAGACCGCGGTGTGCGAAGTAGGTCATCGGGAAGGCGATGATGGCCATGATGATCAGCGGAATCAGACCGCCGACGCCTGCGTTGATAGGAAGGAACAGTACACCAGCGCCGATTGCCGTGCCGTAAAGGCCCAGCATCCACATGGTATCCGTTTTGCGCCAACCACTTCGGGATTCAATCGAAGCAACGGTGCTGGTTTGAGTGGTTTCCATCTGTATCTCCTGGAGGAAGCAAATTGTCAGGTTTTTAGTCAAATCCGATGAAAAAGTGCCTGACGGTAATATGAAATTCGTTCAGTGACGGTTTTTTAATAATTTTCGCCCGTAACTATTGGCGGGCGGAAAGATACATTCTCGTTATGAATCTATCAGTGATCGCGATCCCAAATGCAATAATCCACTTATGATGTGGGCATCTTTAGACCATTTATCTGTTAAAAAAACATCAAATAGAATTTACGGGCGCGAAGGCTACCACCAACGACATGTGGGCTAAAAGAGCGGCCCGCAATATAGGTGTCTTCCGCTGTAAAGATATGGGTTTTTAGGATTTTCTTGCGGGTAATTTAGTTTAAGGCTGATAAATTACGGTTGTTAAATGGAGGTAATCGATTGCGTTCGCCGTAAGTTTGTTAAAGTTATAAGTGAGGCCTATGAATTGATTCGCTAATAAAAAAGCCGGGACCCGCTACAGGGTGCCCCGGCTTTGAGAAGAAGAAACTGAGCGTTACGTGCAGATTTCGTAGCACGGAATGTAGGCTGAACCCGGCAACTTCATGCGGTGTTGAGCCACAAAGCCCTGAAGCATGTCGTCCATACGGCGCATCATCTCCGGGTCGCCGTGGATCTTGTACGGACCATACTGCTCAATCGCGCGGATGCCCATCTCCTTGACGTTGCCCGCCACAATCCCGGAGAAGGCGCGACGCAGGTCGGCGGCCAGCACTTCCACCGGCTGGTCCGGGTAGAGTTTCAGGTTCGCCATATTTTCATGGGTCGGCTCGAACGGGATCTGCAGGTCAGGCGCAATACGGATTGACCAGTTAAAGCTGTACGCATCACCGGTATCACGACGATTCTCTTTCACCAGCGGCATCGCTTTTTTCATCTGGCGCGCCACTTCCGCCGCATCATCAATGATGATGCGATAGTGACGACGCGCGGCTTCTCCCAGCGTATGCACGATAAACTCGTCCAGCACGCGGAAGTAGTCGGCGCTCTCTTTCGGGCCGGTCAGGATCAGTGGCAGAACCTGATCTTTGTTGGCCGGATTCATCAGAATCCCCAGCAGATAGAGCAGCTCTTCCGCCGTTCCCACGCCGCCCGGGAAGATGATAATCCCGTGAGCGATACGAACAAACGCCTCAAGACGCTTCTCGATATCCGGCATGATAATCAGCTCATTGACCAGCGGGTTAGGCGGCTCAGCGGCGATTATTGACGGCTCGGTCATGCCGATAAACCGCCCCTCTTTGTAACGCTGCTGCGCATGACCCACGGCTGCACCTTTCATTGGTGCTTCCATTGCACCCGGACCACAGCCGGTACAGATATTCAGCTCGCGCAGGCCAAGCTGCGTTCCGACCCGACGGGCATAGAGATATTCGGTTTCGTTAATCGAGTGGCCGCCCCAGCAGACGACCATGTTTGGTGCTTCGCCAACGTGCAGGGCGCGGGCGTTGCGCAGAATAGAGAACACCAGGTTGGTGATATGAACGGAGCTTTCCAGGTCGAGATGCTGGAAGCGGCCCGCGTTGTGAATCTGCCCGTTAACAAACAGGATGTCGCGCAGGACGGCAAACAGGTTGGCCTGAAGGGAACGAATGATACGCCCGTCGACAAAGGCCTCTTCCGGCGGGTTGATCACTTCCAGTTTCACGCCACGCTCGCGGCGCAGCACGTTAATATCAAAGCTTTCGAAGCGGGACAGCAGTTCTTTACTGTTATCTGTCAGGCTTCCGGAGTTCAGTACGGCAAGTGAACAGTTACGAAACAGTTGATAAAGATCGCTGCTGGCCGTGCGTTTAAGCATGTCCACTTCCAGCTGCGACAACATATCCATTGAGCCAAGCGGGCTAATATGTGTAATCAAGTGAGCTCCTTATGGGACGATTATCGTCATTCCCTTTGATTACAATAGCCCTGGCGCGTGACGTTTCACAACACTTCGGCGGAATACCGCACGCATATTGTGAAAATATTTATATTATTGACGCACCAGCCGGCCCGTTGCTGGCACAAAATCGGTGTTGGTGCGCCACGGGTTAATGTCCAGCCCGCCACGGCGGGTATAGCGCGCGTAAACGCTCAGTTTCTCCGGCTGGCAGAAACGCTGAATATCGTTAAAAATACGCTCCACGCACTGCTCGTGAAATTCGTTGTGATGGCGGAACGACACCAGATAGCGCAGCAGTTTTTCCCGGTCAATTTTCGGGCCGCGGTACTGGATCTGCACCGAACCCCAGTCCGGCTGGTGGGTAATCAGGCAGTTGGACTTCAGCAAATGGCTGACGAGCGTCTCTTCAACCACTTTTCCGCCCGCCGCGTTTTCGAGGTAATCGGCGCTGAATTCATAATTCTCCACCTCGATGTCCTGCTCGTCGATGCAGGTTCCGTGGAAATGGGCAATGGGCTGTCCTTCCAGCTCGTGCAGGCGGTATAACGAGACGGACACGTTCCCCTGCGCGCAGGCGGCTAAATCCCGCTCCAGCGTTTGCTGAACCTCGTCCCAGCTGTTGAATCGGGTCTGGTTGAAGCTGTTGAGATAGAGCTTAAAGCTTTTGGATTCCACCAGGTTCACGCTGGCATAGTCCAGCTCAACGTGGCCCACGGCCACCTGCGGCAAACCGCGCGCGTTAAGCCAGGAGAGTTCGTACAGCGTCCAGATATCGCCGCCGACAAACGGCAATGCGTCCGCATGCAGTCCAAGAGGATCGCGGTTCAGGCTGCGCGGCACGCCCTGCAGCAGGCTTGCATCGTAGATATCGCGGTAATCGGTCGATTTACCCAGCGTTAGGCCGGTTAACGCCTGATGATTTTCGTAAGACATGTTTCATAGCCACTTTACAGGTACACTTATGGGCAGAGTTTATCCTGTCTTACAAGAAGAGAGAAATCGGTGGACATCGAAACTGCAAATGCCCTTAGTACCTTCACAACCCGCTATTGCGACGCGTGGCATGAAAAGCACGGCACATGGCCGCAAAGCGCTGATTTATATGGCGTGCCGTCGCCGTGCATTATCTCTTCGCAGGATGACTATGTTATCTGGCAGCCGAAGCCCAATACCGCTGAGCAAAATGTAAATGCGGTTGAACGGGCTATGGACCTTGTGGTACAACCAGCGGTTCACGCGTTTTATGCCACGCAGTTTGCAGGGGATATGCCCGCGCGCTTGGATGATTTGACGCTGACGCTGTTGCAGACCTGGAGCGAAGACGATCTGCAGCGTGTTCAGGAAAACCTGATTGGTCATCTGGTCACGCAAAAACGCCTTAAGCTTTCTCCGACGCTCTTTATTGCCACGCTGGACAGCGAACTGGATGTGATATCCGTCTGCAACCTGTCCGGGGAAGTGATTAAAGAGACCATCGGTACCCGCAATCGCGAAACGCTCGCCCCCTCTCTTGCGGATTTCCTTACCCGGCTTGAGCCACTTCTGTAATCCATGATGCTACGACGCGTGTGAGAGATCTCTTACAAGGTTTGTGAGAGATCGCTGGATCATTCAGTATTGCCTTATTTAATTCAGATTAATATCACTCTGTTTTTCAAAGAATTAGTTGTTCATCGCATCTTTTTTAGGGATTTCTTACGGCTTACAGTGCTGCAAGGGTGGGTTGTAAGACGAAGCGGAATAGCGGATTCTATCTCCGTCGACAGGACGCCGACATGAGAAACGAACATCAGGATGATGGCGTTTCTTACTCAGGACACGTCAGGATGGCGCTGCAGGAAGGCTTCAGGATGAAGCAAAAGGATAACGCAGGACGCGTAAGGGACACCTCCAGGAAGGAGAACGAGAACCGAACAGGATGGTCGGTGGGTCAGGAAGGCCAGGACGTTTCAGGATGAAACAAACACGTCAGGAAGATGTGTGCAGGATGCAAAAGGTATAAGGATGACCAGGCCTTCGGGCATCAGGAAAAGTTGTCACGGAAGAGCAGGGAGCACGAATTGTAGCTGGAATGCTGCGAAACGAACCGGGAGCACTGTTTTTACAGTGCTCCCTTTTTTATTTCTGTCTTCCGCAATGCTATGCTGCGCGCCGTTCACTTTTTCAGTTGAGGTTACTATGACGCAACACGATAGCGTTCGTGCTCAGTTGCACGCCATCGAAGCCCTTTTGCGCCAGCATCAGCTGTGGCAGGAGACCGCGCCGAATCCGGAAGCGTTTGCCAGTACCCAGCCATTCTGCCTGGATACGCTGGCACCGTTCGAGTGGCTCCAGTGGGTATTAATCCCGCGCATGCACGCGCTGCTGGAAGGCGGTCACCCTTTGCCGCAGGCGTTCGCCGTTTCTCCCTACTATGAAATGGCGCTTGAGGCGACGCACCCTGCGCGCGATGTGATGCTGGTTGAACTGGAAAAACTGGACGCCCTGTTTGCCGGTGAAGAGGCATGACGCTGGAAATCCTCTATCAGGACGAGTGGCTGGTGGCGGTGAATAAACCGTCTGGCTGGCTGGTGCACCGCAGCTGGCTGGATCGCGATGAGAAAGTGGTGGTGATGCAAACCGTGCGCGACCAGATTGGTCAGCATGTGTTTACCGCGCACCGCCTCGACAGACCGACTTCCGGCGTGCTGCTGATGGGGCTTTCCAGCGAGGCGGGCCGCCTGCTGGCACAGCAGTTCGAACAGCACCAGATCCAGAAGCGCTACCACGCGATCGTTCGTGGCTGGCTGACCGAATCCGCCACGCTGGACTATCCGCTGGTGGAGGAGCTGGACAAAATCGCCGATAAATTTGCCCGCGATGACAAAGGCCCGCAGCCCGCGGTGACGGATTATCGCGGCATGGCGACAACGGAAATGCCGGTAGCAACCAGCAAATTCCCCACCACGCGCTACAGCCTGGTTGAGCTTTTGCCCAAAACCGGACGCAAGCACCAGCTTCGCCGCCATCTTGCGCACCTGCGCCACCCGATTATTGGTGACAGCAAGCACGGCGATCTGCGCCAGAACCGCAGCGCGGCAGAGCATTTTGGCTGTAACAGACTGATGCTGCACGCCAGCGAGCTTAGCCTGATTCACCCGTTTACCGGTGAACCACTGATTATTCGTGCCGGGCTGGACGACGTCTGGATGCAGGCGCTGTCACAGTTTGGCTGGCGGGGACAACTCCCCGAAAATGAAAGGGTTGAGTTTGTATCAGGCAACGTTCAGGATGAACGGTAAGCGCAATAATTACGGGAGCAAAGCATGGCTGAAGTAGGCATTTTTGTCGGCACGATGTATGGCAACTCGCTGCTGGTAGCGGAAGAGGCTGAGGCGATTTTGACAAGCCAGGGCCATAAAGCCACGGTCTATGAAGACCCGGAGCTGGCGGACTGGGAAAAGTATAAAGATAAATACATTCTGGTAGTGACCTCCACCACCGGTCAGGGCGATCTCCCGGACAGTATCGTGCCGCTTTTCCAGGGCATTAAAGATCGGCTTGGCTACCAGCCGGGCGTTCACTACGGCATTATTGCCCTCGGCGATAGTTCTTACGCCAACTTCTGCGGCGGCGGCAAGCAGTTCGATGCGCTTCTTCAGGAACAGAGCGCCCAGCGCGTCGGCGAGATGCTGTTGATTGATGCCGGTGAGCATCCTGAACCCGAAAGCGAGTCGAACCCGTGGGTTGAACACTGGGCAACGCTTCTTAAATAGTTTCGTAGATACTGTTATGCCATGCAAGCATTTTCCTGATGCAACGTGGCATCGAACGGGCGTCCTGATTTCAGGACGCCATACGCCACCTGCGCCAGCTTACGCATCATCGCTCCGATTATCAG